>NZ_JAVRBM010000022.1:0-112212 GCF_034531255.1 Nostoc sp. ChiQUE01b
CATGCACGGTTCTTAGGGGAGGGGAGAGCGGTGACGCTCTAACCTTACCCGACTAAATAACCTCACCAACCTGGCAGCAGATTACTGCCGTGAAAGGTTGAACTCTCGGTCTGATGCGGGTGCAAGCCCCGCCCAACAGACTCAGTTGTGACTCCCGACCTACCCACACCGACCAGACTCGGTTTCTGGAGAGTGAAGCTGGGAATAGGACGCAATCAGACATCCGTTGTGGGATGACACTGGCGTTAATGGGGTGTTCTTATGGTGAAAATAGAACCTAGAAAAACAACCTACTGCCACACGGGGCGCAACAACAAAAACCCCGATTTGACTGGAGACAAGACTATATTCCCGCCACACAACTGCCCAATAGTGGTATGAGTCTAGGGAATCCAGTGGTTGAATTGGTTCCACCTAACAGAACGAAACAATCTAACCGAGGGAACGAAGAAAAACGAATTGAAGGTCTAGGGGAGGTCGAACCCCAAGTAGGCTAGACGAGTAGCGGAACCCCCTCAATTCGGGTAGGACTGACTGTAACTGGTCAGAGGTGTTCAGAATACACGGAGTGGAGTCAGAGCATGATTGGACACAGCAGTAATGCTAGTGAATCTTGGAAGAACCTACCGTGGAAGCAATTCCGCAAAAACCTCTTCCGCCTACAAAAACGAGTGTACAAAGCCATTCGAGTCGGAAACAAGCGCAAAGCAAAGCTCCTACAAAAGCTGATACTGAAATCCACCTCGGCAAGATTACTGGCAATCCGTCAAGTAACTCAGCTAAATGCTGGGAAAAAGACAGCAGGAGTTGATGGTAAGGCATCGCTCACCTCTGAGCAAAGGCTAGAACTGAGCAACGAACTCAGAATCAAAGCCAACAACTGGTACCATCAACCACTACGGGAAATACCAATCCCCAAAAAGGACGGAAAAACCCGCATCCTGAAAGTCCCCACCATTGCGGATAGGGCTTGGCAGTGTCTAGTCAAAAACGCACTGGAACCAGCACACGAAGCAACTTTCCACTCCCGGAGCTACGGCTTCCGACCAGGACGTTCAGCATATGACGCACAAAAATACCTGTTCCAAAATCTAAGCTCCAAGGTACACGGAATAGAAAAACGAGTCATCGAACTCGATATCGAAAAATGCTTCGATAGGATAAACCACTCAGCCATTATGGAAAGACTCATCGCACCCGCGAGCATAAAACTCGGAATCTTCCGATGTCTCAAAGCAGGAGTCAATCCAGAGTTTCCTAAACAAGGAACTCCTCAAGGGGGAGTGGTGAGTCCTCTGCTAGCCAACATTGCGCTCAATGGAATAGAGGAGATTCACCAATCAGTCCGATACGCGGATGATATGGTTATTATACTCAAACCCAAAGATAACGCAGAAAAAACACTTGAAAACATCAGCCAATTTCTTGCCGAAAGAGGAATGAATGTCAGCGAAAAGAAAACCAAGCTGACCGCTTCGACAAATGGGTTTGATTTCCTCGGCTGGCACTTCAAGGTGCAAAGCAACGGAAAGTTCAGATGTATCCCTTCAGTGGACAACTTCAAAGCATTCCGTAAGAAAGTAAAACACATTGTCAACAACTCGAATTATGGTGCCACAGTCAAAGCTGAGAAATTAGCACCTGTGATTAGAGGATGGAGGAACTACCATCGCTACTGCAAAATGGAAGGTGCAAGACTTTCGCTGTACCACATCCAACACAGAGCGTTCAAGGTATTCAATAAGGAAGCCAAACAAAACCGCGAGTCTAGCAAACAAATGCTAGATAAAGCGTTCCCAACAATTCCTTACTCCGAAAATAAACACGTCAATGTTAAAGGAGAAAAATCACCTTTTGACGGAGACTTGACCTACTGGAGTGAGCGAAACAGCAAACTCTACGATGGCGAAACCTCTAAAGCCTTAAAACGGCAAAACCATAAATGTGGACATTGCGGGCTAAAAACGCTCAGTGAAGAGAAGGTGCATCTACATCATGTCGATGAAAACCACAAAAACTGGAAAATTAAAAACCTTCTAGCCGTTCACGAAAGCTGCCACGATTATATCCATACGGGCAAAAACGAAAGTTAAGAACATCGAAAGCTGGGTGCTGGGAAACCTGCACGCCCAGATTGAACAGAGAGGTGCGGCAGGTAATACTGCCCATCGACTCTAACAAGGAACCAATTTCGTTGGGGATTGTGACCCCTCCCAATTCTGTTGCTCCCAAATCGTTCGCGCAGCGTCTCCAAGAGTTGCGATGACCGAGGGCTGTGGGTTCGCTGCTGAGTTTTTCTACAGCGTTGGGTCAACAAGTGGCGATTTGTGACTGTTCAGTTATGCGTCGGGGTGAGTCAGTTTTTTTGCACCGTTGCGGTGGTAGGGCAATGCCATTGCCTGCTGGATATTATTGGCGGATGATGGCGGAACACCCATCAATGAGGATTTCTCAACTCGAAGTTAGGGATGGAAAGTGATGGGGCGCTTAGTGACTTTAGTCATGTTTAAGTGGTGACATTTGCTAGATATCTTTTCTTGATTATGCAGAATATAGGACTCCGATTTTATTTATGAAAATATACTGAGACTGAAAAGCCTGTTTTATCAGGGTTTTATCTGAAATATTCTTAGAGGAAAACCCAAGCGTAGGCGCAGCCTGTTGTAAACATCGCATACAAAAAAGCCCAGTCATCTCATAACTGGGCCTTTAGCTAAGTAGGTGGGCGTGAGATAACCAAAATGTGTAACAATAAGTAAATACAGTAAGTTAGAAAAGTTAAGTATAAAAAATGCCAGCACGTCTCAGGGTATTTTTAACCTTTTGGCAAATCGGCATCATAAAACTATGTTAAGTATAAACACTCTCAGGTAATTAACGTACTTTCCCGGACGCTGTATACCCCGCTAATTGAACGATAAGCAAAAGCCCCCGGATTTCCTTGATGAGAAAGTGCCGGGGCTAACGTTTGGGTTATTAGATTGTGTGGGTAACTTGGCGATCACTCGGAATTAATCTTCTAAATTACCTGCTGCTGAAACTGCTGTTTTTAATTCTTCAAAGGAAAGGCTACCGTCTGAGTCAGAATCATACTGTGTTAGCAGATTGTTGAAATTTCCGGTCTCAGCTAACGTTGATAAGTACAAAGCCTGATTCTTATTTGAGATCAGTTCATCAATAGTGACCTTGCCATCACCGTCTGAATCTAATTCGTTAAAAATCTTTTGAAGCTCTTGTTCGGTTGCCATAAAATTCTTTCTGATTAAATTTTCAATCTTAATCTTTTCAAAGTTTTGACAAAAACTCAAATCCTTGTGTGTTTATCCCTGGTAGCATGAAATGCCACCAGTACAACCTGTGAAGTTATTTTTTCAGTGATGGTAAGTGCTAAAAACGCTAGAGCGGTATGTTAGGTTGCTCAACTTGATTTAAGTTAGTTACGCTAAGATAGTGCCATAATTTACACACTATACTGAAAATACCTTGAGCTAAGGGAAAGGAATTTCGGTCTACCTAGACAAAACCAGCTTTAACCCATGTAATGATTACTTAGGCTTTCTTCCAGAGTCCTTTATAAGGTTCAGGAGATAGTTGTGTGTACCGAACTGTGTGCTGGATGTTCTTATGCCCCAAGTATCCTTGAATAGTCCGGGTATCGGTTTTCTCTCGTGCCAGGTAATAGCCGCAGGCATGGCGCAGCATGTGGGCGTGAACCGGGAAGGGCAGTTCTGCCAGCTTCCCCGCCTGCTCAATAATGCCACGGATGGAATCAGGAGCCAGCGGTGATTTACGCGATGACATGAAGATAAAGGGAGTGTTTGGGTAGTCCTTTTGCAGTTTCCGCAACGCCCGTAGTTCGTCGCCGTAGAGCGGATGAACCGCAGAGGAGCCGTTTTTGAGTCGGTTGACATGCAGCGTTGCCGCTGTGAAATCCACTTGTTCCCACCGCAAGCCAGCAACTTCCCCCACCCGCAACCCGTGCCGATACTGAAGCAGAACCAGCGTTGCATCCCGGTGCGCGTGTCTACCGCCATGTTTTTTAATGGCTTTCATCATCGCGTCCACTTCTGAGGGTAATAAATATTCCCGCGATCGCACTTCCTCATATCGGCGTTGATTCGGAGACTTGCGCCTAAAGACATCTGGCTCACCTTTTTCCGTTTTACCAACTTTCGGTGATTGGGTATCGAGTAAGGTATCCAGCGCAGACATACAACGAAACTCGACGGGACAAAGGTTAGCGTTACCGTCAGTATGCCAGATTTTTCTCGTTTTACCAGCTTTCGGTTATTTGTTGGGATTTAGGAGATTTTTTTTGTAAGAAATTATATTTGTAAAGAAGAGTCGGGACCAATCTGCGATGTTAAGAGGTCACAGAGGGAAGAATTGTTTGTTATATGATCAGTAAAAGCCAAGTGAAAGTGGAAGGCTAATTTATGACTGAACAACCGATAGAGGCATATGTGAACCTGGTTCAGCAGCTTCTAGGTTGTACCAATGGAGAACAATTGGTAATCTTACAGCAGCATGCTGATCTGGTAGATGGACGGCTGTTGGCAGTAATGTCGCAAATGGTAGATTTGCTGGAGCAGCACGGAAACCAAGACGCCGCAGCGTGGTTACAGCAGTTTGCCCAACAGTTGGCAGCAAGGTTGGCGGGAGAAGAGGGGACACCCATTGCTGAGTCGTCGATGCAGGAATCGGTAGCATTTTTGGTAGAAGTGCTGCAACTGGTTGCAGATAGTCGTGGGGATGCAAAACAGATATATCCCTTCCTAGCAGAGCATCAGCACCAATTTAATGACACGCTGTTGGAGGCAATGCCCATGGTTGCATCCAGTTTATTCAATGGGGATACAAATCAACTAACGTTTGTTGCGGCATTATTTGGCAAGTTGGGAAATTTAATCGCTCAGTTTCCCTTAGGAAAACGCAGGTTAAATTTAGAATTAGCCATTGCCGCCCACCAGTTGGCGTTGCAGATTTATACCCGTGAGGCATCCCCAAAAGATTGGGCAGGGACGCAGAACAATCTGGCAATTGCTTACAATGAACGCATTTTGGGAGACCGTGCTGAGAACCTCGAACAGGCCATTGCCGCCATCCAGTTGGCGTTGCAGGTTTATACCCGTGAGGCATTCCCAGAACATTGGGCACGGACGCAGATCAATCTGGCAAACGCTTACAGAGAACGCATTCGGGGAGACCGTGCCCATAACCTCGAACAGGCCATTGCCGCCATCCAGTTGGCGTTGCAGGTTTATACCCGTGAGGCACTCCCAAAAGATTGGGCAATGACGCAGCACAATCTGGCAAATGCTTACACTGATCGCATTCGGGGAGACCGTGCTGAGAACCTCGAACAGGCCATTGCCGCCTACCAGTTGGCGTTGCAGATTTATACCCGTGAGGTATTGCCAGAACAATGGGCAATGACGCAGAACAATCTGGCAAATGCTTACAGAGAACGCATTCGGGGAGACCGTGCTGAGAACCTCGAACAGGCCATTGCCGCCACCCAGTTGGCGTTGCAGGTTTATACCCGTGAGGCATTCCCAGAACATTGGGCACGGACGCAGATCAATCTGGCAGCAGCTTACAATGAACGCATTCGGGGAGACCGTGCTGAGAACCTCGAACAGGCTATTGCCGCCATCCAGTTGGCGTTGCAGGTTTATACCCGTGAGGCATTCCCAGAACATTGGGCACGGACGCAGAACAATCTGGCAAATGCTTACAGAGAACGCATTCGGGGAGACCGTGCTGAGAACCTCGAACTGGCCATTGCCGCCACCCAGTTGGCGTTGCAGGTTAGAACCCGTGAGGCATTCCCAAAAGATTGGGCAATGACGCAGAACAATCTGGCAGCAGCTTACAGAGACCGCATTCGGGGAGACCGTGCTGAGAACCTCGAACAGGCCATTGCCGCCACCCAGTTGGCGTTGCAGGTTTATACCCGTGAGGCATTCCCAAAAGATTGGGCAATGACGCAGCACAATCTGGCAGCAGCTTACAATGAACGCATTCGGGGAGACCGTGCTGAGAACCTCGAACAGGCCATTGCCGCCTACCAGTTGGCGTTGCAGGTTTATACCCGTGAGGCATTCCCAAAAGATTGGGCAAGAACGCAGCACAATCTGGCAATTGCTTACAGAGAACGCATTCGGGGAGACCGTGCTGAGAACCTCGAACTGGCCATTGCCGCCACCCAGTTGGCGTTGCAGGTTAGAACCCGTGAGGCATTCCCAAAAGATTGGGCAATGACGCAGCACAATCTGGCAAATGCTTACACTGATCGCATTCGGGGAGACCGTGCTGAGAACCTCGAACAGGCCATTGCCGCCTACCAGCTGACGTTGCAGGTTAGAACCCGTGAGGCACTCCCAAAAGATTGGGCAATGACGCAGCACAATCTGGCAAATGCTTACAGAGACCGCATTCGGGGAGACCGTGCTGAGAACCTCGAACAGGCCATTGCCGCCACCCAGTTGGCGTTGCAGGTTTATACCCGTGAGGCATTCCCAAAAGATTGGGCAATGACGCAGCACAATCTGGCAAATGCTTACAGAGACCGCATTCGGGGAGACCGTGCTGAGAACCTCGAACAGGCCATTGCCGCCACCCAGTTGGCGTTGCAGGTTAGAACCCGTGAGGCATTCCCAAAAGATTGGGCAATGACGCAGAACAATCTGGCAGCAGCTTACAGAGACCGCATTCGGGGAGACCGTGCTGAGAACCTCGAACTGGCCATTGCCGCCACCCAGTTGGCGTTGCAGGTTTATACCCGTGAGGCATTCCCAGAACATTGGGCACGGATGCAGAACAATCTGGCAATTGCTTACAGTGATCGCATTCGGGGAGACCGTGCTGAGAACCTCGAACAGGCCATTGCCGCCTACCAGTTGGCGTTACAGGTTAGAACCCGTGAGGCATTCCCAAAAGATTGGGCAAGAACGCAGCACAATCTGGCAGCAGCTTACAATGAACGCATTCGGGGAGACCGTGCTGAGAACCTCGAACAGGCCATTGCCGCCTACCAGTTGGCGTTGCAGGTTTATACCCGTGAGGCATTCCCAGAAGATTGGGCAAGAACGCAGTACAATCTGGCAAATGCTTACAGAGAACGCATTCGGGGAGACCGTGCCCATAACCTCGAACAGGCCATTGCCGCCTACCAGTTGAGCCTGGAAATCTATCGCCCTGAATTATTTCCAAATGATTGTCGGAGAACAGCCCGCAACCTCGGCAATCTCTACTTCGACCAACAACGCTGGATAGAAGCCACTTCCACCTATGAACAAGCATTGCAAGCCGCCGAAACTCTTTACCAAAGTGCCCTCTTCCTCGAGAGCCAAGCTGCCGAACTCTCCGAAACCAGCGATCTCCATCACCGCGCTGCCTACGCCCTCGCAAAGGCAGGGAAACTCCAGCGTGCCGTCCTTACCCTAGAGGAAGGACGCGCCCGTGGCTTAAGCGACACCCTGGCGCGGGAACGCGCCGACTTGGAACAACTCCAAACTACGGCTCCCAATCTGTATACCTGCTATGATCAAGCTGCCACTAAACTCCGCCAACTGGAAGACCAACAGCGCACCATTAGCACCCTCTCCACCTCCGAGCGTTACGGCATCACCCCCGACTATCTGCGTCAGCAAGTTTCTCAATCTCGCCAAGAATTAAATCTTGCCATTGCTGCTATCCGCCAAGTACCGGGATACAGCGATTTCCTCAAACCTCCTGACTTCACCGACATCATCAGCGCCCTCCCCCACGCGACGCCATTAGTCTATCTTGTCACCACTGCTGCGGGGGGGCTTGCCTTAATTGTCACTCAACAAATCGGCACTACCGAAATTTCTACCGCCACCGTGCATCCTCTCTGGCTCCAAGACCTGTCCGAAGCCTTCCTGCTGGAACTGCTCGACCGCTGGTTCGATGCCTACAATCAACAACAAGAAAACCGCCCTGCCTGGTTCGTCGCCATCGACCAAGGCACTGCCCAACTCTGGGAGCATCTCATGTCTCCCCTTATCCAACACTTGAGTGCCCTAAACTTTCACAAAGCCATCCTGATTCCCACCGGATACCTGGGGCTGCTACCCCTCCACGCTGCCTGGACTGAAGATCCAACAATCCTCACCGGACGGCACTATGCTCTCGATGCCGTCCACTTCACCTATGCCCCCAACGCTCGCTCCCTCAAAACAGCCCAGACCATTGCCAGTCGCATTATACCAGATTCCCTCCTCGCCATTGACGAACCCAACCACACCGAAGCCTCCCCCTTGCCCAACTCCCAACTGGAAATTGACACTGCCATTGCTACCTTCCCTCACCATCAGCGCCTACGCAATGCCGAAGCCACCAGTGCCGCTGTCCTTGATGCCCTGCCTCAGCACACCGTCCTGCACTTCTCCTGCCACGGCTTCGCTAATTTGAGAGAACCCCTTAACAGCGGACTGGCACTGGCAAACGAAGATATCCTCACCCTACGCGAAATCTTTAGCCTCAAGCTGACGGGCGTGAGGCTGGCTGTTCTCTCTGCCTGCGAAACGGGCTTACCCGGCATCGACCTCCCCGATGAGGTGATAAACCTCCCTATCGGCTTGCTTCAGGCTGGCGTTGCCGGAGTTGCTGCCTCCCTTTGGTCAGTCTCCGATTTCAGTACCATGATGCTAATGACCCGCTTCTATGACCTCTGGCGCATTGAGGGTCTGGAAATCAGCCAAGCCCTTCGTCAAGCCCAACAGTGGGTGCGAGATTCTACCAACGGTGAAAAAGCTGCCTACTTTAAAACTTCACTGCCTGAATTTGCTACTAACGTAAGAATACCTGCCCACATTGCCAGCTTTCTCTACCAGAAAGTCCGCCTATCAAACCCCAATGCACGAGATTTTCACCATCCCTTCCACTGGGCAGCCTTCCAGTATGTAGGTGTATAAACGCTCACTATTAGTAACTATAGTATAACCAATCATGTCTGAAGATTCATACATTTTAGAAGCTGCGCGTTCTATCCGCCCCTACCTAAGTGAGTTGCTTGAAGATGTAAAAGCAAAGGAGATTGATCAGCAAATAGCAAACCTACTTGCACAAGCTAGTACTGGACAATCAGTTGATAATCTTATACTGGAGCTTCTCTCTTCTCAAGATGCTACCCGCGAGTGGCTGTCCAAATTTCTCCAAGACAAACAGCAACCAGAGCATGAAAGAACTTTCTCTCCCTTACCCGGTCATACTTCAATAGTGAATGCTGCTAAATTTGTTTGTCCACAATGTGACTATATATGGTATCGTCCCAGAGTCGGCATCGAGCCACCCCTCTGCCCAAAGCACAATCAGCCTCTCGACCCAGCATAACCGCCAAGGTACATCATGTCAGCCAAATTCTTGGAAAACTTTGGCAGCAAATTAGCTGAACAATGGGTTGCCACGCTGCTCACGCCTGCTTTTGTCTTTTGGTTAGGCGGAGTTGCTGCTTTCCTACAACGCTTTGGCTGGAAATCTGCTAGTAGTTGGTTTGGTCAACAACCCCAACCTCTACAAATCGCCCTACTTGTTGGCGGATTCTGTCTGATCGCCGCCTCTGGTTTTGTGGTGCAACGCTTCGATCTACCTGTATTGCGATTTCTGGAAGGTTACTGGCATCCTTTGCTGCGTTCCCTGCGTCGTTGGTTTATTGCAAGAGAAACTAAACGCAGTCAACAAATTAGCGATCGCTGGCAACAACTCCTCCAAATTGACCCTGCTCAACTCACCGTCGAAGAGCGCAATGAATTGGTTCAACTGGATTGGCAGCAAATCTATTTTCCTTTACCCAACCAAATCATGCCCACTCGCCTGGGAAATATTCTCCATGCAGCTGAACAACGTCCCCTGGAAAAATATGGACTAGATGCTGTCATCTGCTGGTCTCGCCTGTGGCTTCTTCTCCCCGATGCTGTCAAAAAAGACTTGCAAGAGGCTCGTGCTGACTTAAACACCGCTGCTCGTGTTTGGCTGTGGAGTCTGCTATTTATCATTTGGACAATTTGGGCATGGTGGGCGGCTCCAGTGGGTATTATTTCCAGCATCTTTGCTTATTACTATTGGGCACTGGAAGCTGCAACAACATATGGCGAGCTAGTAGAAGCAGCATTTGATCTGCATCGCCACTTACTTTATCAGTCTCTGCGTTGGGGGCTGCCTGCTGATCCGAAGGAGGAACGTCGTGTGGGAAAAGAACTGACCGAATACCTGTGGCGAGGCCGCTGATTCGGCGTTGCACCTACAAGTGGTATGAGTAGCATTCGTGCAGAAAACCGAGTTAAGGGTAGCAGGTCAACGAAAGAGCCAAAAATTGTAATCTGGGGCTAAACACCTAATGTCTCCTGCTTGTGAGAGCCGTCACCCACCTTAGGTGTTTTACCAACCTTGGGTCAGAAGTTGGTAATTTAGGGAATGACCTCGAATGCCTTTGTCCATTGGAATCGGTAAATATAAAAATCGCTATCAACCAGAATCACGGTCTGCAAATACCCTGCTTGGCAAGTTTACAGGCGATCGCTTCATCTTCCATAAAAAGTTTTAAATTATACAAAAATTTTTCCAGTTGAGGTAATGACTTACAAAGAGTATCCTCTGTCAGAATAATCAGTCTGTAAAATAGATTTTATTCTTATAAAGTAGATTTTATTCATGTTTTCTAAGGAAGATAGTAACTGGGATTTATCCGTTGATGACCGTAGTGGTCAACGGATGCTCGTTGTCGAGGTGAAGACAAAACGTAATGCCTCGCCAGAGTGGGCTACGCGGCTTCGGCGCAATATCCTCGCCCACGGTACTTTTCCGAAAGCCCCTTATTTCCTGATGGTATTTCCAGATCGCTTCTATTTATGGACGGATGCTGATGACCAGCCAGAACAGAGTGAACCCGACTATAGTATTGATGCCCGCCCTGTTCTTCAGCCTTATTTTGAACAGGCGGGAGTAAGTGATGACCAAATCAGCGGTCAGAGCTTTGAACTGATCGTGGCATCGTGGCTAGGGGAAATTATTCATGCTGACAACCCCCTTAAAGACACCGATGCATCGCAGCAATGGCTGATAGAATCAGGGCTGTATGATGCTATAACAGGTGGAAATTTTGAGCATACGACCGCTGCGTGAACATTTACGTTGAAACCAACTTTGTTCTAGAACTAGCTTTTGGGCAGGAACAGTTTAGCAGCTGCGAACAGATTTTGCAGCTTTGTGAAGCGAGGCATGGGCAACTCGTCATTCCAGCCTATAGTCTAGCTGAACCCCATGAAAAACTAAGCTGTCAAGCCAAGAGTCGTAAGGAAATTCAACAAGCTCTTGATATTGAGCTACGGCAACTTTCACGTACAGCTTCTTACATGAGTCGTATCCGTAGTATTCAAGACATTGCCTTGTTACTGGTGCAGAGTAATGAGGAAGAACGAAATCGCTTTGTACAGTATCGGGAGCGACTGTTGAAAGTTGCACAAATCATTCCGCTGACTGCCGATATCCTCAACGAAGCAGCAGCGTGTGAGGTTCCTTACGATCTCAGTCCTCAAGATGCTCTGGTTTACGCATCAGTCATCACCCATCTGCGCCAACACTCACCAGCGGCAGCATGTTTTCTCAATCGGAACTCCAAAGATTTCGACAGTCCTGATATCGTTGATGAACTAAATAGATTGAATTGCAGGATGATACCAAGATTTGATCAGGGCTATGCTTTTATTCAATCACGTCTGTCGTCGTAAAGATTGTCGCAAAAGTGAACGATAGAAGAACTACTTATATAGCGGAACTCTTAAAGCTGGAGTAGCAGATTATTCTCTGAAATTATCCAACAGGGGAGAAGTGGCAGACAGAGATGAATATAGAATTATAAATATAAAATTCAGCAGATATTTCCTCACAAAAAGCTGATTATTTATAAGATGTACATTAAATAATTTTCAAAGTTTTAACTGCTTTTTTGTACTAATTCATAATGTATATTATGGTAAATAAACATTAAACTTCGTGGGTATTTACCATCCTGATTAACAAGATTGCCCACGAAAATTATCGTTTCTGTTATTGATATTTTGCTGTTTATCGCCGCAGCGCTATTTCCATCCAAAGAAGAATAAACCTAACAAGCGTGCAAAAAAGTATGAAAATTTTTGTTGGAAGCAATCGAAATAAATGGTCTCCTAATCACAGTGATTAAACCAAGTTAAAGGATAATTTTTGGATAAATAAATAAGAGATAAGCATTTTGATAATTTTTTATACACTTGTTAAGTTTTCCCCAACGTAGAGTGAAGAAAGTTATTGGATTTCTTAGTTTGATGCTATAACATGAAGTTCCATGAATATTTCATGTAAAGGTGACAGCTATGCTTGATGCACGGGAGATTTATCCCCTTTCGGACTTTCAGCGCAATGCCAAGCACTTCATTGAACACTTACAGGAAAGCCATAAACCGATTGTTCTCACTGTCAACGGTAAGGCATCGGTGATCATGCAGGATGCGGCATCGTATCAGAAATTATTGGATGAGTTGGAGTTAGTGCGGTCGGCTGCCACTATTCGCCAAGCGATCGCAGAAGTTGCCGAAGGAAAAGACCAGGATACGGTAGAAGCTTTGGAAGAATTGCGTTCAAAGTATGACATACCAGGTTACGAATCACCCCGACAGCGTTAGCCGATCTAAAGGTTTTTATCCCTTATTCTGGTTTCTCTACACTATATACGTTATATACATATACGTTACGTTTATTCTAAGTTTCGGGCATATCACTCCGGTTGAGGTTAGCTTGCATGGCGAAGAAAATTGCCTTTGGTTGGTATGGCGGTAAGTACAGTCATCTGGACTGGTTGTTGCCTTTGTTGCCTAAAGCAACCCACTACTGCGAACCTTTTGGTGGGTCGGCTGCGGTACTGTTGAACCGGAAACCTGCCCCTGTGGAGACTTACAACGATATAGATGGCGAGGTGGTGAACTTTTTTCGGGTGCTGCGCGACCAACAAGACGAACTCATGCAAGCGATCGGGCTAACGCCATTTTCGCGGGAAGAATTTCGGACAGCGATCGCCCAGGAAGAGGATTTATCCGATCTAGAACGGGCAAGACGCTTTTTTATCCGGGCCCGACAAGTCAGGACAGGTTTGGCACAAACCGCCAGTGAAGGGCGATGGGCCCACTGCAAACTGACCAGTCGTGCGGGCATGGCGGGGGCGGTTTCCCGATGGCTGGGCAGTGTAGAAGGTTTGTCAGAAATCGTTCAGCGACTTTTGCGCGTCCAAATTGAGAACGACCCAGCCATTGACATTATTCAACGCTATGACAGCCCAGAAACTTTATTTTACTGTGATCCCCCGTATCCGCATGACTCCCGTGGAGATAGCAAGGCTTATGCACACGAGATGACCGACGACGACCACCGATCGCTTGCCCGTGTTTTGCAGGCTGTTCAAGGCAAAGTTGCCCTTTCGGGGTATGATTGTCCGTTGATGCAGGAACTATACGGTGACTGGAACTGTATCAAAGCACCTCTGAAGCACTGTCATTCTATCAAGCAATTACGGCAGGAAGTGCTTTGGGTCAATTATGATCTGGCAACCTCCACGCTTAATCTTGCAGAAAGCATTCCATGTCAACAACCCCAGCAGTTATCCTTGATGTAGCCTTCCAAAGAGCCGAAGCGTCGATAGGGCAGCCGATTGTCACTTCCCCTAGTATTGCTGAAAAAGTTGACTATGTGTCGCGCTATGTAGGCAACCGTGCGGTGGTTCGTTTGTTGCTTGCCTGCTCGTTGGCAGCAATTCACCGTCCAGAGGTTGACATCCGCAAACCTTACACTGAGATAGCCACACCAGATGCCTACTCTGGGCGATACTACGATGAAAATTTTGTTACCGCCTTTATCAACAGGCACGAGCTCCCGTGTAATCCCACCACCGCTTTTCTGACCCCTGCCCTGCGTAACCGCAATGTTACGTTGACCCCATCTGTCAATCTGGTGGGAAGACCCCCCAAACTTTACGAAGCCGCCTTGCAATTACTTGATGAAGTTCAAGAAGGAAGGATAACAGCAGAGGATCTGCTAACAGAAACTATCCGTTGTCTTCTGATTGCCCGAAACGAGAAGCGCCAGCGCATGACAACCCTGCTGGCTGACCTCAAAAAATCTGAAGATGCTATCCCTCTGTCAGCAGAGGAAATCGTTACACTCCTTAAACAGCATTTGGATTGTCGAGGTTCAAGCCGTCTACCTGTCTTAATTGTCGCTGCCGCGTATCAAGCAGCACAACAGTATATCGGAGAGCGTTTTCTACCCCTAGAAGCGCATAATGCGGCAGATCAGCAGACAGGGGCCCTGGGAGATATGGAAATCACACTGGTTGACGATCAGCAGGTCATCACCAGCTATGAAATGAAGACCCGACGTGTCACTGTGGAGGATATTGACCGTGCCTTGCAGAAAATCAACATCACAGGCAAGCGGGTTGACAACTATATATTTATTACAACAGATGTGATTGATGAGCGGGTGCGGGAATATGCCGCAACAATGTACGACCGTACAGGCGGCATAGAGATTGTGGTGTTGGATTGCCTAAGCTTTTTACGGCACTTTTTGCATTTGTTTCATCGGCTGCGATCGCAATTTCTGGAAGCGTATCAACAGCTTGTGCTGGCAGAACCAGAAAGCGCTATCAGTCAACCGCTCAAAGAAGCTTTTTTAGCATTAAGACAAGCTGCCGAAAGTGCAAGAGAGTTTTGAGCGTTTGAGGCACTAATTTGTCATAATTTTTACTGTTACTTCCCTACCCAGCCAAGAAGTAAAAAAGCTGCCTCAAGCAGTTCAAATACGTGTATTTTTTTACTTTAGAGAAATCATATGTTTGACCACATCGGTTTTAACGTTAAGGATTTTACCAAAAGCAAAGCCTTTTACACGCAAGCCCTTGCCCCTTTGGGGTTAAGCATCGTGATGGAGGGAGAAGGCTGGGCGATGATCGGTAAAGATGGTTTCAATTTTTGGTTTGGCAGCTTTGGCCCAGCCCCTACCGCTATCCATGTGGCCTTCAGTGCCGCTAATCACGCCCAGGTGCAAGCCTTCCACGCCGCTGCCCTGGCAGCGGGTGGCCAAGATAATGGTGCCCCCGGCTTTCGTCCCCAGTATCATCCTAATTATTACGCCGCCTTCGTGATTGATCCTGATGGACATAATCTGGAGGCAGTGTGCCATCGGGGAGAAAAGCCAGAGTAATATTTTTCTACATTTTTTAAGAAAAATGGTTAAGTGTTGAGCCAGCAGCACTCCTAGCATGGTAGGTGTAGCGTTTTTGTGTCCGTGCCCGCCTGGATTCCAATGATTCTTGCAACCCAAATCGATGAAAAATCCTATTGTTTGACACTGTTAACCTGTCTCAACGCTTGATTGTTGGGACGAGTATGGATGTGCATTGCCGAAGTATTCGGGCTGAAAATATAAATGCGATCGCGCCCGCAATCCTTGAGTGTTTCGGCTTGGTTTGCAAGGCGTTCTTGTTAATCATAACCTGCCATCACCAGACCACTGAGCGACTACGCGCAAGCCGATTTCTTCTAACAGGATGCGGCTAGCCCAAGCATCACCACCGATGTTATAGTCACCAATAATGGCTACATCATAAGGAGTACCTTCAAATTGAAGTGTACCGTCTTTCTTAGCTTGGTCGGATCTGGTAAACACCCAGTCACGAACCATGTCGTTAGCAATGTGGTGTCCCAAAGATTGGGAAACACCCCGGAAGCCTTCGCAACGCACAGGTACAACTGGCTTGCCAATTTCTTTCGATGTCTTCCGAGCAACTGCTTCGATATCATCCCCAATTAGACCGATGGGGCATTCAGATTGAATGGAAACACCACGGTTGAGTGGGAAAAGTACATCTAGTTCTTGGATGAGCTTGACAAGTTTCTTGTCACCACCGAACACGATATCTCTTTCTTGGAAGTCAGAGGTGAAGTGCATGGTACCAAAGGTGTCAACACCTGTGGTACCGATGTAGTAGTTACGACGACCAGACCAAGACCAGTAACCGCAACCTACAGGCCCGTGGCTGATGTGGATCATGTCCTTAATAGGACCCCAGACCACACCTTTAGAACCAGCATAAGCACAACCACGAGCGGTCATTACCCCAGGCAGGGATTTGATGTTAGACTTAACGCCGCAATCGGTCTTACCTTCTTCGTATACGCCTAAGTGCTTTTCCCGCTTTTTCGCAGCTTTTTCTGGGTAAGCGCTAAGAACTTCTTTAATTAGCTCTTTTCTTTCTTCAATGATGTTTTGATTTTCTGGAGGTGTCATACTTAGCCTCTGTGATTCGTAAGGATCGGGGCATAGGGGGACTAGGAGTCCCCTCTAAGGTTAGGGGGGAGATGCGAGGGAGAGGAAAAGGTAAGATATGGAACTCTTCCTTTTTCCTTGTACTAAAGCGTTATTTCTTAGCTGCGACTTATACTACAGGAGCTTCAGCAGCAGTCTTGCCAACCAACATTGCAGCATTTTCGTCGCTTTCGAG
Organism: Nostoc sp. ChiQUE01b; assembly: GCF_034531255.1. Taxonomy (NCBI): domain Bacteria; kingdom Bacillati; phylum Cyanobacteriota; class Cyanophyceae; order Nostocales; family Nostocaceae; genus Nostoc; species Nostoc sp. ChiQUE01b. Next base: position 16,559 of record NZ_JAVRBM010000022.1, read on the forward strand.
AATACCGAATTCAATCAACAATTCTTCTAGTTCTTCCATTTCGATGGGTGTAGGAATAGCCAGATTTTTGTTGTCGATAATTTTTTGAGCCAAAATCCGATATTCGTTAGCTTGGTTGCTTTCGGGTGCGTACTCGTTAACAGTCATCCGGCGCAATTCTGCGTGTTGAACGATGTTGTCACGGGGTACGAAGTGAATCATTTGGGTGTTCAACCGTTTTGCCAAGGTTTCGATGAGTTCGATTTCCCGGTCAGTGTTACGGCTGTTACAAATCAAACCACCCAAACGCACGCCACCAGTGTGAGCATACTTAAGAACACCACGAGCGATGTTGTTAGCAGCATACATCGCCATCATTTCACCTGATGTCACGATGTAGATTTCTTGTGCCTTACCTTCGCGGATTGGCATTGCGAAACCACCACACACAACGTCACCTAATACGTCGTAAGATACGAAGTCTAGGTCTTGGTAAGCACCATTTTCTTCTAAGAAGTTGATGGCGGTGATGATACCACGACCAGCGCAACCTACACCGGGTTCTGGACCACCAGATTCTACGCAACGAACGTTGCGGAAACCGGTCAGCATTACTTCTTCGATTTCGATATCTTCTACTGCACCACGTTCTGCGGCGAGGTGAAGAACGGTTGTTTGAGCTTTGCTGTGTAGCATCAAACGGGTGGAGTCAGCTTTAGGGTCGCAACCGACGATGAGGATGCGTTGACCCATTTCTGCCATAGCCGCTAAAGTGTTTTGGGAAGTGGTAGATTTACCGATACCGCCCTTACCGTAGAAAGCTATCTGTCTTATTTTTTCGTCTGTCATGATTCGTGTTTCCCTGCAATTGGTTGGTTAGTGGGTATGCGCGTTTGTCAGTTGCGTTCACGCCAGTTGAGCGACAGTAGTGAGCGCGTGTAGAGCATCGTTGGTAGCGTTGGCATAAATGCCTGCTGGGGGCGATCGCTCCACAGCTAAAATTATTGAAAGTAAGTACATATATTTCCTGGCTAAATTTTTTTCTTTTTGTTTTTTGTCTTTGAAGTTCTGATGCCTACGGCTGGCTGCGCCAACGCCGGAAGCCGGCGCTCAGACTTCTCTCTTTGTTCTTTGTCATTTGTTTGACAAAGAACAAAGAAAATTACGCAATTTACAAATACGTCATAATGTGTTTCAGCTTGCAAGATTCAATAGGACTTGATGTTGTTATTTGTCAACAATCAATGCATAAGTCCTATTATTTGTTCAAAATAGCGCCCTTGAAATTTGTGACGCGCTCTAGTGCAGCTTTGGTGTCTTCTGGCGACTCTCCACGCACAGCCATTGATTCACTCAGGAGCTTGGCGATCTCATCGAAGTGTTGTTGCTGTAAATTCATTCCAGCGTGTGTTTTGTCCATTGGACGACCGCCGTATTGCTTTGGCCCTTCAAATATTTGAGATAAGAAAGCAACTAGATGATTACGTTGCTTCGCCATATCTGTACCAGCAAAAATGGGATTGAGGAGGCTGTCTGTGGCAATGCGTTTGTGGAGTTCATCTACTATTTGTTCAATAGCTGGTTGTCCGCCAAGTTTGTCGTACAATGTGCTCATATTCTGTTCCTTTGAAGCGAGTTGGATGATGAAATTTGCAAGTAGGCGCTTAATCTATGAAGCCTATATGCTGTTAGCAGTAATAGTGGTAGGACTGATACCAATTCGCAATTCGCAATTCGCAATTCGCAATTTGTAATTAAGAAAGTTAAATTTGAATCTGTTACTTTCTTTTGGCGAATTGGTATGAAGCATTGAGTGGAGACAATGATTCGATTCAAATCCTACTTTCTGTTCCTGGCTGAATGCATATTAGGGCGTATTTGTAGAGTACGTTAAGTCCTACAGCAATTCCTAAACTGCTTCGACTACAAGGCTCTTGCTGACACGATCTTGTAATCTGGCTTCGATCGCAATTTTTAGGGTTGCTGTACTACTAGAACAGGAACCGCAAGCACCTTGCAACACAACTTTAACACGATCGCCTTCGACATCATACAGTTCTACATCTCCCCCGTCAGCGATGAGTACGGGTCTGACTTCTTCATCGAGAACTTTTTGAATTAGAGCAATCTTTTGCACGTTGGTTAGCGATCGCTCTTTAGACGTAACAATTTCTGTGGCAACTTTTACGCCGTAATTGTTGAGAGCAGGTGAGGCGTATTCCTGTTGAACTGATCTAATAATATCATCTATGTTCGCCAGACAGGAACCGCATCCGCCACCAGCTTTTACATAATTTGTTACTTGTTCAGCATCCGTGAGATGATTTTCTAGAATCACGCGACGAATCTTAGACTCGCTGATGCCAAAGCAACTGCAAACTAACGCGCCTTCATCATCATCATCGTGGTCAGCTAGAGGTATGCCACGATAGTTATAGATAGCAGCTTCTAGGGCTTCTTGTCCCATGACAGAGCAATGCATCTTTGCTTCTGGCAAACCACCCAGGTAATCTGCAATGTCTCTGTTGGACACTTTCAGGGCTTCATCTAAGGTTAAACCTTTGACCATTTCGGTTAATGCACTAGAAGATGCGATCGCACTAGTACAGCCAAAGGTTTGAAAGCGAGCATCTAAAATCTTATCAGATTCTACTTCCACTTTCAGATGCAATCTGAGAGCATCACCGCAAGCAATGCTCCCGATTTCGCCCGTTGCAACCTTAACTCCAGGTTCGCTGGTTTCTTCGATTGCTCCCTGATTTTTGGGATCGTAAAACAGTTCTAATACTTTATCAGTGTAGTCCCACATAACTTTTATTAGTTAAGAGTGATGAGTTAGGAGTGATGAGTTATGAGCAAGAGTGAGGAGTGAGGAGTGATGAGTTATGAAATCATTAATAGTCAGCCAAAGCTACTTCTTAACTTCTAATTCCTAACTCCTAACTTCTAACTCCTAACTCCTAACAGTGCTTGTTCTTGTCCTTGCAGCCATCCTGCATCATCATTTTTGAAGGGTGAGAGGGCGCGTAAACGTTCTACAATAGCGGGCATTACCTCTATCACTCGATCAATTTCGGCAACTGTTGTGTAGCGACAAAGACTGAAGCGGATGGAACCGTGCAAAGTTGTGTAGGGTAAGCCCATTGCCCGCAGGACGTGGGAGGGTTCTAGAGAACCGGAGGTGCAAGCAGAACCGGATGATGCACAGATACCGTATTTGTTCAATAACAGTAGAATTGCTTCACCTTCGATGTACTTGAAGCCGATATTTGTGGTGTTTGGCAATCTCTGCGTAACGTCACCGTTAACTACACAATCGGGAATTTTAGCGAGTAAAGTTTGTTCGAGGCGATCGCGCAGTTTTTTTTCTCTTGCGATCGCTTCTTCTAAGTGTAACAGTTCTAGTTGGGCAGCTTTGCCCAAGGCAATAATTGCTGGAACATTCTCTGTTCCCGCTCTACGTCCGCGTTCTTGGTGTCCCCCAATCATGAAGGGACGGAACCGAACCCCACGCCGGATATATAAAGCACCAATTCCTTTCGGCCCGTGCAGCTTGTGACCAGACAGGGTTAACATATCCACGGTGCTAGTCTTCATATTCAAGGGGATTTTTCCCACTGCTTGCACCGCATCTACATGGAAGATAGCGCCATATTCTTTTACGCGCAACCCAATTTGCTCAATCGGGAAAACCGTGCCGGTTTCATTATTAGCATACATAATTGTCACCAAGGCGGTGTTACCCGTCAAGGAAGCTTCTAGTTCATCTAGATCCAACTGCCCTTGATGATTTACTGATAGATAGGTAACACTATAACCTTGGGTTTCTAATTGTTTGCAGACATTGAGTACTGCTGGATGTTCAACTTGGGTGGTGACGATGTGCCGCTTTTCTGGTTGCGCTAACAGTGCGGCTCGAATCGCCGCGTTATCTCCCTCAGTACCACAACTTGTGTAGACAATTTCTGACTCATCGGCTCCCAGGATAGCTGCAAGTTGTTCTCTTGCTGTTCTCACTGCTTTACCAACTTGCCCACCAAAGGTATGCATACTGGAGGGATTGCCGTAATAATCTGTGAGGTAAGGTAGCATTACCTCTATAACTTCTGAGTCTACCTTAGTGGTGGCATTATTATCGAGATAGATGCAGTTATTTTGCATTGTTGTCTTCTAATTACGAATTACGTTAGCGAAGCGTTAGCGACGAAGGAGCGTCATTACGAATTATTTGGGGTTGACGCTTTTGCAACTGTTCGGAATATTTCTGCGAATAACAGTTAAACCAACGTTCCCAGTAATCTTGTTTATTTGTTAATTTAGCAACTACGCGGTTGTAATCGGCAAACCAGCCTTCCCAGTAATCGCTAGGCTGCTTAACGCAACCGTTGCAGGTAGGACAACCAGCTTTACACTGAGGCACCGTATGAATGCTACCAATGCAGTTTGTACAAAGTTCAGGGTCAATCCAGTGCTGTCCGTCAACCACTTTAACTGCATTTGTGGGACATACAGATAGACAGAGATTGCAGGAAATACACTGGCTAGTAAGAATTTTGTAAGCCATGATTATTCTCCTTTTGGGGAATGGGGAGTGGGGAGTGGGGAATGGGGAGTGGGAGAGACCCGATTAATCGCGTCTGTACTGGGGAGTGGTGAGTGTTAAATATTCCTACTCCCTACTCCCTACTCCCTACTCCCTAATTCCCTAATTCCCTAATTCTTTAACGTATTGCTCGTAAAACTCCAAAGCAACCTTCTCAATCACGTCGTAAGCTTCAACAGTCTGTATTCCAGCTTCTTGCAATTTTTCTTGAGGACAGTTACCAATCTTGGAGACTAAAACTGCTTTGCAATCTGCGATCGCTTTCATAATATGCTCAAAAGAAGCTTCTTCGCCGTATCCACCTTGGCAGTATTGGTCAATTTTGCGATGACCGACAAAGCGAACTTCGTTTCCATCCACTTCGTAAATTTGGAATTCTTTCGCATGACCGAAGTGTTGGTTAACCAATCCGCCGCCTTTGGTTGCTACTGCAACGAGGACTTTCGGACTGTTGGCAACTTTCTTGCCGGCTAGTGCCTTGTCTTTGGCTACTTTAAGTTCTTCTTTAAACTTCTCAATTCCTTCGTGAACAGTAGCGCGTTGTTCCATGTCATATTCAGGAGCCATTTCCAAGAATTTCTCTTTGGAAAATTCCTGGCTGCGGTCTTCTCCCAATAATCCTACTGCATCGGCGCGGCACTGACGACAATGACGCATCATTTTCATGTTACCAGAGCAGTTGTCTTGAACTTCTTTGAGTTCTTTAGGTGTGGGGCCGCGTTGACCGGTTAAACCGAAATGTGTGCCATGTTCTGGTGCAGAAATCAATGGCATGATGTTGTGCAAGAATGCACCTTTTTCACGAATGACTCGATTCACTTCAACTAGGTGATGGTCATTGATTCCGGGAATCATCACAGAGTTGACTTTACACAAGATGTCAGCTTCTTTGAGGGCTTGCAATCCTTCCATCTGTCTTTCGTGGAGAATTCTTGCGCCTTCAATGCCTCTGTAACGCCTGCGTTTGTAGTGAACCCAAGGATAAATCTTAGCACCGATCTCTGGATCTACCATGTTAATGGTGATCGTCACGTGATCTATATTTAATTGTTTAATGCGATCGATGTAGTCTGGCAGCATTAAACCATTGGTTGATAAGCATAGCTTGATATCTGGTGCTTGCTCTGCAATCAACTCAAATGTGCGGAAGGTTTTTTCTGGGTTCGCCAATGGGTCGCCAGGGCCGGCAATTCCCACAACTGTCATTTGCGGAATCTTACCGCCAATGACCAAAGCTTTGTGTGCTGCTTCTTCTGGTGTTAGCAATTCGCTAACAACTCCAGGACGGCTTTCGTTAGCGCAATCATATTTGCGGTTGCAATAGTTGCATTGAATGTTACAAGCTGGAGCAACTGCAACGTGCATCCGAGCGTAGTGGTGATGAGCGTCTTCGCTGTAGCAGGGATGTTTCGCAATGCGTTCTTGCAGCTTTTCGTCCCTTTCCACGGTGGCGCTGCTGGTGCTGTCGCAGCCGCAACCACCGGATTTTGCTTGGGTTGGCGATTCCGTAGCGTTGGAGTTGAGGAGTCGTGTAGACGGTGATGTCATTGAATTTCGCAAAAGGTCGGTGGACTTGGCTGCCACTGTGGGAGATGCTATTGCTACTCTTTCATGCCCAGAATTGAAGTCGCGTCTTTCACACTGCCTGCAAACCCTTGGGTTCGGGCGACTTGTTTTCAAGTAAGGCAGGCGATGAATCTTAGATGTTCGGCTGGTGTGTGTCAACGTTCGGTTCTTGGGTAGAATTTGTGCCCTGAGCCGCGACTTCTATTCACTTCAGGCATGGTGCTATGTCATCCCTCCACTCACTCTTCGCTTTGTTTTAGAGCGTTAGGTGATTGGCGATATAAGATTTATATCAGCCGTCTCCCAGCCAGATGTTGCATCTCTCTAGGATAGAATTTATTGGATTTATTACATTTGTACTCAAATAAGAAAAACCCTAATTCTTCAAGCATTACAAGAATTAAAAAAGTTTTTTTCGGGTAGGGGTTCTAGTATTTTTTGGTTGGGGTTCTAGTGTTTATAGATGGGGGTTCAGGATTTATTTGTACTCAGCTAAAACCCAATCCCAGCAAGAACTTAAACTAACTTAAAACTGGGTTTGGGTTATTTCAATGTGTACTCAGATTCCCTTCAAATTTCGTCAAAAACAATAAATGGCAAGGGTTTGAGGGTTAAAAACTGGAGTAGTCTACATCGTTCTACTCCAGAAAAAAAGCGAAATTCAATTCTGTATCTAACATATCATTTTTTTGAGGGTAAAAATGCAATTCATATTTATTTAATTTTTCTTTGATAATGATGTTCAATTATGCCTTTAAGCCTTATCTGGTAAGCCGTAGAAGCTAATGTAAATAGATGTGTTGCTGCACATAATTTTCAAAAAATTTAACTTTTATCTCCTTTTTTTTCATTCCCATAATGAGGAGATGGGTAAGAAACTCTCAGATTTTGTGTTTGAGAGAAACAACAAACTATAATCTAACATGATTGAGCGATCACAATGATTTTTCTGAATTGCTCACTACAAACCTTAGCAAAAAAAATTCCTTTCCGACATGGGAAGGGGGAAAATTTAAAGTATTTCTTCTTCTAAGAGAGAGGTTTTCCAGAAGCCGCTGTTTATCGAAGGGTAAGGAGGAAGGGGGAAGGGGGAAAGGGGAAAGGTAAAAACCTCGCCACGTTAGGGCGAAATAATCCTTGTATTTTGGGTCAGGTAAAAACCTCGCCACGTTAGGGCGACCTATTCATCCCTTTTCCCCTTCCCCTTTACCCTTTCCCCTTTTATTGCTGATACTATTTAGCTACAATCAAACCAAGCGTAAAAAAATCTTAGTTATGATAGCCCTCCCCCAACAACTGCCAAAAATGACCGTTGAGGAATATCTGGAATGGGAACCTCAGCAAGACCTTCGCTACGAATATGCCAATGGCGAAGTGTTTGCCATGACAGGCGGTACAATTCCCCATAATGACATTGCACTAAATCTCTACAGACCTTTGTACCCTCATCTGCGTTCCAGAGGTTGTCGAGTGAATGTGTTAGACGTGAAAATGCAACTTACTCCCCAGAGTCGCTACTATTATCCTGATGTTATTGTCAGTTGCGACCCTCAAGACCTCAATGCTCGCAAATTTATTCAACATCCCAAGCTGATTGCTGAAGTTCTTTCGCCAGGGACAAGCGCGAAAGATCGGGATGAAAAATTCACTTATTATCTGACAATCCCCAGTTTGGAAGAATATATCTTGATTGACTCGGAACAAATCTCCGTCGAACGTTACTGTCGCGGTGAGGGTAGGATGTGGCTTTACTATCCCTACACGGCTGGAGATATCGTCACTTTATCGAGCATTGAATTTGAGTGTCCGATTGAACTGCTGTATGAAGGTGTTGTATTTAGCACTGAAGAATGAAAAGCGATGTCTACGACGGGCTGCGCCTACGCACCTTAAGCAACTGCATAGCCCGTGTATGGTCTTAACTCCGGTGGACGAAACCCCAGAACAATGTGTTCTTTGGGAATTCCAGCCCGTTCTAAATCGGCGGCAATGCCTTCTTCCGTGCCATCCCGTTGAATCCAGATTTTGCCGTCAATTAGGTCAATATGAACCAGACAGCCATGAATGCGACGATCGCCATCCCAACCAATATCCATCCACAAATAGCGATCGCGGCTTCGATCAAATACTACCTCTGATTGAATATTGGCATAAGAATAGGGTAGTGAAGCATATTCACTGAGGATAGTTTCAATCACCTGGCGATAGTCGTTTAACTTGGTGTAATCCATTGTTTAATAACCTCCTGTTTTGGATCAAAGGTAATCAGCTTTAAACGATGATTTTTCAGTAACAGTTTGCCGATAGGTTCTTCAAATAAATCATCAAAAATACTGTTAGGTATTGCAAGATATAGTACTCGTTCTGGCTCCAATTCAATCAATATATCCTGATATAAAATATACTGACCCAATGCTTTTTCTAAATCATCAACATCCGATCTCCCGATAAAACTTTTAATCTCAACTGCAATTTTAGATTCTGCTTTTTGGGCTGCCAACAGTTGTCTAGCACCTAAATCAACATACAAATCTTTTTTACCAAACTTCAGAGTCAGTGGGTCATGAGTAATTATCCATTTGTCTTTAATCAAAGCATTTTTTACATTGCTGTGATAGATGTCTCTAGCTGGCATACAGGTGTAGTTTTAGACTGATATTTATATTTTAGGAATCTCTAACTACACCTAGCATCTTCATTAAATGCCATGCGTATGCGTAGACATCGCTACACTAGATTTATCAGAAAAAACAGGCTGTCTAAGTTAATTTAGCAAAATAGGGTAGTAGGAGGAATGCAATGAAAGCAGTCATTATCCGTCGGTATGGGCCCGTTGAGGTGTTGCAGTATGAAGACGTGGAGCAGCCGAAAATTGAGCCAACGCAGTTACTTGTGAAAGTTCGTGCTAGTAGCGTTAATCCCATTGATTGGAAAATTCGCAAAGGGATGTTGAGCTTAATTACTGGCAGCAAATTCCCAAAGATTCTGGGGTTTGATGTGGCGGGAGAAGTTGTAGAGGTTGGCTCCCAAGTTACGCGCTTTAAACCAGGAGATGCTATCTATGGCAGTACTAGCTTCCCTGGAGGAGGTTACGCGGAGTTTGCAGCCATCCCAGAAAACTTGGCGGTGCTTAAACCAACGAATTTATCTTATGAAGAAGCTGCGGCTGTGCCTTTAGCAGCGCTCACGGCTTTGCAAGCGCTGCGAGATCAAGGAAATATTCAAACAGGACAAAATGTTTTAATTAATGGTGCTGCGGGTGGTGTAGGGACTTTTGCAGTCCAAATTGCTCAGGCTTTAGGGGCAGTGGTGACGGGAGTTTGCAGTACTAAAAATTTGGATTTGGTGAAATCTCTAGGAGCAGACCGCGTGATTGATTATACGCAACAAGATTTTACCGAAGATACAGTGCAGTATGACATTATCTTTGATGCAGTGGGTAAGCGATCGCTCTCTCAAACCAAAAGAGTCCTCAAACCCAATGGATTTTATATCACCACACTACCCAGCCCCAAAGTCTTCTTAGAGAGCGTCTTAACGGCGTTCCTTCCCGGTCAAAAAGCGAAATTTTTCTTTGAGAAACCTAACGCTAAAGACTTGCTTTTTCTCAAAGAATTAATTGAAGCTGGTAAAATTCGTGTGGTAATTGATCGCACATATCCCTTGCAAGAACTAGCAGCAGCTCATAGTTATAGTGAAACTGGGCGTGCAGTGGGGAAAATTGCGTTGGCGCAGCCCGTCGTAGACATCGCAGTTATTACCAACAATATTTAAGTCATCTCGGTTGGCTTTGTATACTCCTGGAGTCGTAAGAAAAGACTGGGAAATTCCGCCAAAGTTAGGTCTCTGTAGACCTTAACCAGTTATGACGGCGTGTAGGAGAGCTTATAGATAGTGCCGCTGTAGTCATCCGAAATTAACAAATTACCTTGTTGGTCTACTACCATATCCACAGGTCGCCCCCAGGTTTCTTGGGTTGCTGGAACTACCCAATCGGTGACTAGATCTATCTCCTGCCCTGGGGTCTTTGTCGTACTGTTCCAGGGAAAGTAAGCTATTTTGTAGCCCGTTTTCTTCTGCCGATTCCATGAACCATGCAGCGCTGTCACTACCCCATTTGAGTATAGGCTGGGAAAGTTGGTATTTTGTAAGAATGTTAGTCCCAAAGGAGCTGAATGGGCTTGGATACCTTTGTTAATCCTGTCCATTGCATTACAATTAACCTTTCCATCACCATTAAACTGATAGTCCCAGTTAAATGGCATATTGTTGAGGCCGTTTGAAGTGTCAGGATTGGGATTGCAGAATGGCCAACCGTAGTTACCGCCATCTCGGACTTTCGTGAACTCCTCTGGTGGGTGGTCGTCTACATAGGAGGGGACAATCTTACCGTAATTGCCACTGCTATCTTTAAAGGGATAGGCGATGTTATCTCGATTATTAACGACTACCCAAAGGTCATTTGTGCCAGGTAAGAATGCTAACCCTTCAGCATTACGTAAACCTTGGGCAAAAAGTCGCTGATTAGTTCCATTAGCGTTGTACTGGTAAATTGCACCACGTTTTGGAATACTGACAGTATCTTCCTTACAGGCATTGCATGTAGAGGCGATCGACACGTACAGTTTGTGGTTGGCATCAAGTGCGATATTTTTCAGTTCGTGACCATAAGCGCCTTTGAGTTCCCGTGTGCTGCGGTCTGGTAAGCCAGTTACAACGATTTGACGATTTTTGGCGATTAAGTCTCCAGAGTTGTAGATGAAGCGGTTAATTTGATGAGTTTCAGAGATATAAATGTATGTGGTGTTGTCAATCTTATGAAACACAATGTCGTGTGGTTTGCGTAGACCCGTTACGAAGTCAGAAATAATTGGGTCTTTGCTGCTATTTGGCCGGACAATTAACACTTTACCGGAACTGGGCTGTGATACTAGAAGATCGCCATTGGGAGCAACTGCCATAAAACGAGCTTTGCTAATGCGAGCATAAACTGCGACGGAGAAATTGGGCGGCACTTTCAAGTAACGGTTAGTATTAAAGGGCCAAGAGGTCATTGTACTAGGCACTTTCAGCTTGGTTTGAACAGACGCAGGGGGTGGTTGGCTGATCGCTGCGGTGGTAAGAACCTCTAAGGACATCAAACTAATTAGCGATGCGGATAGTATGCGTTCAAGTATCTGTGTTGGTTTTAGAGTAAATGCAACCATTTTGAAACTTCCCTCTAACTTGGTAGTGATCTATGTTACACATAATTCTCGGCTAGCCGCTTTGACCGAGAGTCTGAACAAGGTTAACTCAAAGGTATTATTTTTTTTAAACACTTAAAATATCTTTATCTACTGCTATTTTTTCTAACTCATCAAAAAATGGGTGAATCGAGAGTTATAAAAAAGGCAGAGCGATGGCTCTTTCAAACCAAAAAAGTCCTCAAACCCAAAACTCAAGATTTGGTTTATCTGAAAGAATAGATTGAACCTGGTAAAATTTCTGTGGTGATTGATTGCACATATCCCTTGGTAGAACTAGCGACGGCTCATGGTTATAGCAAAAGTGAGCGGGCTGTGGGGGAAATTGCGATCGCGCAAGATATTTCTGCAATCACCCTGAAATCTGGAAACATTACTCAAGCTAGTGGATATACTCGTAATCAAAATCTCAACAGAAGCGAGTATTATGCTGGACTGGTTAGCTATTTGGGGTGTAACTCAGGCCGCTGGGTTTATTTTTAAACCCATTTTGGAAGATTTAGCCAAGGATGCTGCTAAAGATTGGGCTAAAGATTTATTAAAAGGCATCCCTGGCAAGATTTTTCAGAAACTTAAGAAGGAAGACATAGAAATTGCTGCGGGGAAAGCCTTAAAGGAATTTTTACAACTCATGCAGCAGCAGTTAAAGGTTCGTTGCAAACTTGCTGAAGCTGAGATTAAAGAGTACACCAAAGACATCCAGAAATTTATCAGCGATAAGTCGGTTGCAGAAACTCTTGGTAAGGCTTTTGATGTTAATTGTGAATCTCTAGACGCTAAAACCCTAGAAGAGAGTTGGAACAGCCTGCAATTAAAACCTCTGCCATCTAAGTTTAACTGGCAATCAATTACAGAACAGTATTTAACACAAGTCCAAGAACTTCTTTTAGATTCAAAAGAATTACACCATATCCTAGAATTACAAAAGTTATCTGATATTGAAATCAACACCAAAGAAATTGCTGGTGTTATTGTAGATTTTAATTTAGTGAAATATCAAGAAGGAATCCGCGATCGCTATGGCAATCTCAAGTTAGATAGCTTAGATACTAGCGGCTATGCCTATAACGAACTGAAATTATGGCGGATTTTTACTGCTCAAAATGTCCGAGAAACTCATCAAGTTTTACCACAAGTTCACGAACTGCCTAAAGAACATCTGAGACGGCTGCGAGAAAGTGATCAACTAGAAGCAGAAGTGGAATTAGAAGAATTAGAACGCCACAAACGGGTTTATTTTGAACAGCCGATACGTTCAGTATTAGATGTTGTCAATAAAAAGCAAGATTATAAAAATCTTGTGATTTTCGGCGATCCTGGTTCCGGGAAGTCTACATTGTTGCAATTTCTGGCTTTGAATTGGGCTGAGTCGCCACTGGATAATGTTATATCTTTACCAATTCCCTTGCTAATTGAATTACGCACTTATATGCGGCGACGGGAAGATAAAGAGTGCAATAATTTTCTCGAATTCTTTCATCAATGTAGTGGTGCAATTCATCATCTCAATCAGCTTGAACTAGATAAACAATTAAAAGCTGGTAATGCTTTAGTGATGTTTGATGGTTTGGATGAGGTATTTGACCCTGGTAAGCGAGAGGATGTAATTACTGATATTCATCGCTTTACTAATGACTATCCTGATGTGCAGGTAATTGTCACTTCTCGGATTATTGGCTACAAACCACAACGATTGCTTAATGCTGAGTTTCGCCACTTTATATTACAAGATTTAGACTCAGAACAAATTCAGGATTTTATCAACCGTTGGCATGAGTTAACTTTTACTGATGCAGTAGATAAAGTCAGAAAACGGGAACGGCTAAAAAGAGGAATTGCAGCTTCCAAATCTATTGCAGAATTGGCGGGAAATCCTCTGCTGTTGACGATGATGGCAATTCTGAATCGTAATCAAGAGCTACCAAGAGATAGAGCCGAGCTTTATAATCAAGCATCGCGGGTACTGCTACATCAATGGGATGTGGAACGCGCTTTAATAGAAGATAAGAGGTTAGATCCTAAGACGATTGATTATAAAGATAAGCAAGTGATGCTGCGTCAGGTTGCTTATCTTATGCAAACTGGTGAGAAAGGTTTGGCAGGTAATTTGATTAATGAAAATGATTTAGTCAAAGTTCTGACTGATTATCTAAAAACCATAGAATTTGATAAACCCAGAGAAGTTGCAAAGGTAATGATTAATCAACTGCGGACTCGCAACTTTATGTTATGTTTCCTGGGTGCAGATGTAAATACAGCCAAAGTCTACGATGAAATTATAGAGTTTATTGCTGCTGGAACCACTCCCCAAAGTGTTATCGATTTCAAACTCTCGGATGCAGCCATTGAAGAACTGGTTCAAGATTATCAATTAGCGGCTGCGCTGACCGAACTTTTAATCTCCATGCAGCAACTCACCGAACAGGTAGATGATACCCTAATGGCTGTCGGTAGTGAAGCTATGACTAGCAGTTTGACAGTTTATGATTACGTGAAGACTGCATCGAAAAAGACTCCAGGCTTAAAAACTGTCGCTGAACAGTTGGGCGAACGCTTTAAAGCTATCAAAGGTAGACCGACTAAAGCTGCATCTGGTTCTTGATGGCTTGTTTCTATCATAGAACTGAGTTTTAAAAATATAGCGTTGCTCAGTGAAGGTATGAATTTAGTAAGTTTACTTTACTGTTGATTTGGGGACGTTTGCTGTGCTATTTGCTGGACTTGTAAAATAGTCAAGTCTAATGCCTGTGCTATTTGTTCGGGAGTTAAACCCAGTGCTAAAAGCTTCGGTACAGCTTCTAATTTTGCCTCAAAGCGACCTTCTTGTTTACCTTCTTGTTTACCTTCTTGATAAACTCGCGTTTGCTTCAATTCACTTAATCCAAACATTGCTTCTATCTCCTCTCGACTTAAGTTAGGCAATTTATAAACCAAGATTGTCTCAATCAATTCTAGTAATTGTTTTTGTGGCAGTTGCAAATTTACCGCTTGCTGGGTACGGTTGATTAATTCCCTGGCGGTGCTAATGGCTGTATCTTCCTCTTCAATTACTAATTTTATCGTAGCAATGCCTAGCGGCAGTGATGCAGCTTCACCTAATTCATCTAAGTCAATTATACTGATACGTCGGCTATCGAATAATTCTAAGAAATCTTCTTTATTACCTGTATCTATATCTCTGCTAGGATAAATCACCACTCCTCGCCAAGGATTTTTACGTTTATTTTGGCGTAAGTATAAAGAAATTTCTGAGACAAGGCGCAAGTAAATGTCTGAGTCTGGTTGAAATTGAACTTCAACAAAATAAATTGGACTTTCTTCGTCTTGTATGGGAAGAAATACACCATCAATTCTAAAGGCTGTTTGCTTGATTTCAACTGAAGCAAATTGATAGATGTTGGCGGTTTCAGGAGGATTGCCAATTAGTTCAAAGAAGATGCTAGGGAATTCTTGAAATAGGCGATAAAATATGCTGTCTGTTTTCACCTGGATGTTGTAGCAGAGTTTTTGGCTATAGGGATTTTATCACTGCGGTAAATTTTATTTACTTACTCCTGGAACGTAGCTCTTGCAACACCTGTTCGCCAGGAATTAGAGTAACTTCACCTTGTTTAACAGCTTGAAACCTTTTCTCTGCTTCTTCTGCCCACAGAGTATCAATTTCTAATTGATTTGGGGACATAATTTCGAGAATATTATCTAAATAAGTTAGTCGTGCGCTTGTCCCTGCAAGGGTGACATCAAGCTGTTCTAACTGTTCCCAACTGACATTGTACAGAAGAACATAGGAAGTCTCAGTAGTCGTAGGGTTTCCCAGGACAGGGGAAGACATAAGTTAAACCTAATTAGTGGCTTGTTTTTATCATAGAACTGAGATGCCATAGATCCAGATAATCAAGATTAATGTGCGATCGCGGCAATTATTCCGGCGATCGCTTTTGCTGTTCTACTTGCTGGACTTGTGCAACATCTAAATCCAACGCCTGCGCTATCTGTTCTACAGTTAAACCCAGTGCTAAAAGTTTAGGTACAGCTTCTAATTTTGCTTCTAAACGTCCTTCTTGGTAAACCCGCGTTTGCTTTGAATCGCTTAAGCCAAACATTGCTTCTATCTCCTTGCGACTCATTTTGGTTACGATATCTGTCAATTATTAGTGGCGCAACTTGTCATTTGATATCGCTCGGCATAGCTCTGGATCATCTTGATTAATGTGCAATAGTACTCAAAACTCCTAACTCAGCACTCACTACTCTACTAAAGTAGTTGATGGGAGGCGATCGCACTTAGGAATAGACTGCGATCGCGGCAATTATTCCGGCGATCGCCCAAGCTGTGCTGCTTCTTGAACTTGTGCAATGTCCAAATCCAACGCTTGTGCTACCTGTTCTTGGGTTAAACCCAGTGCTAACAGTTTCGGGATAGCTTCTAATTTGGCTTCTAAACGTCCTTCTTGTTTACCTTTTTGTTCACCTTCTTGTTTACCTTCTTCTAAAGCTTCTTGATAAACCCGTGTCTGCTTCAATTCACTTAATCCAAACATTGCTTCTATCTCCTTTTGACTCATTTGCGGAAATTTATAAACTAAGATTGTCTCAATCAATTCTAGTAATTGTTTTTGTGGCAGTCGTAAATTTACTGCTTGCTGGGTGCGGTTGATTAATTCCTTGGCGCTGTTAATAGCTATATCTTCGTCTTCAATTACTAATTTTATCGTAGCAATGCCTATTGGTAAGGATGCAGCTGAGCCTAATTCATCTAGGTAAATTCTACTGATACGCTGGCTGTGGAAGAATTCTATGAAATCTTCTTTCTCACCTATATCTATATCTCTGCTGGGATAAATCACCACTCCTCGCCAAGGATTTTTGCGTCTATTTTGGCGTAAGTATAAAGAAATTTCTGATACTAAGCGTAAGTAAATCTCTGTGTCTGGTTGAAACTGAACCTCAACAAAATAAATCGGCACTTCTCGATCTTGGATGGGCAGAAATACACCATCAATTCTGAAGGCTGTTTGCTTGACTTCAACTGAAGAAAATTGGTATAAATTCGCTGTTTCGCCTGAGTTGCCAATCAGTTCAAAGAAGATATGGGGAAATTCTTTAAATAAGCGATAAAATATGCTGTCGGTTTTCACTCTGGATATTGTATCACTGTAGAGCTTATATTATTCATGTCACAATTGAGGAAAATACTATATATCCCAATGCACAGCAAGCTATAACTTGTTTAATAGTTTGTCAAATGTTGTCTAACTACTATCGAGACATCCGGTTGTTCAGATTTGATGACAAGACTGGAGATGTATATATTTTGGCGGTGATAACCTACAAATTATCGTACCCTCTCATGAACCTTGGAGGTTTGTAAATGAAACCGAACTTTGAACAGATGAGTGTACCTGAGTTGAGAAAGTATGTATTAGAACACCGTGATGATATGGAAGCTATGCGTGCGCTGTTTCATCATCCTAGTCTGAAATGGAAAACTATGCCTCCACTGGCTACAGCAGATGGAATACAAGTAGAGGAAAATATTCGCATAGCTGAGGAAGCGATTAAACAGATAATTGATGCGGAAAATAGCCGTGACAATAATGAATCTTAGAGATAAGAGTGTTGTTGGTTCTCATACTTCGCTACGCGACGCTAACGGGAACAATCCAATCTACAAAATCTATCAAAGTCAATATTACCAAAGTCTCGTAATCAAATAAGCATCAAATGCTATATCTATACTAATAATTGGAATTTTCTCTACCATTGCTTGAGCAATTAAAATTCTATCAAAGGGGTCACGATGTTGTAAGGGTAGGGTAGTAATTACATCAATGTGGTCGAGATTGATATTGAGTAGTTTAAAATCATTGAATGCTATTTGTTGCTCGATAAAAGTCTTAATTGGTAAACTAAAACTTAGCTTACCAATGCTTTGTTTGATTGACATTTCCCACACACTAGCAATGCTGATGAGCTTTTCGTTATTTTGGTCTTCTATTAATAGCCTCATCTTGTCACTAAAACTTTTATGTCCTTGGAAAAACCAAATCAAAGTATGAGTATCTAGCAGTATCCGCATTACATATAATCTTGGAATTCTTCTAATGGCTCATCAAAGTCATCTGAGATTGTAATCAAATCTTTAGCGCTACCAAATAAAGGAGAGCGTTTTTTTTCTGGAATCACCGGAGTCAGTTTTACCACGGGCTGCTCATCTTTGGTAATAATAATTTCCTCGCCATTGATTGCTGCTGCGATTAATTCGTGTAAGTGTTGTGATGCTGCGTCAATCGTAATGTGTTGCATAACTATCACCATTTAATTAATTATTTTACAGCTATTTTTATAAGTTTATGCTTAGAGAAAACGGTTCAATGCGATTGAGAGCATGTCCAACTTCGGTAACAAATGTGTCTCCCATCTCGCGGCTAATGTGAGCCAAGCATCTTGATTTTAGTTTAGGTTACTTTTTCTGTGTCTAGCTCAATATTCAAAACAGCGAACTCAGCACTCACTACTTTAGCCGCCAAATTTTGATGGTCTTGTCATCACTACCACTGGCAAGGGTTTTGCCATCTGGGCTGATGGCGACGGAAATACCCCCGTCAGAATGCCCTGTAAGGGTGCAGATTTCTTCTCCTGTTGCCAGATTCCACAGTTTGATAGTCTTGTCAAAACTACCACTGGCAAGGGTTTTGCCATCTGGGCTGATGGCGACAGAATTAACATAGTTAGAATGCCCTGTAAGGGTGCGGATTAGCTTTCCTGTTCCTAGATTCCACAGTTTTATAGTCTTGTCAGAACTACCACTGGCAAGGGTTTTGCTATCTGGGCTGATGGCGACAGAATTAACATAGTTAGAATGCCCTGTAAGGGTGCGGATTAGCTTTCCTGTTCCTAGATTCCACAGTTTTATGGTCTTGTCCCAACTACCACTGGCAAGGGTTTTACCATCTGGGCTGAAGGCGACGGATAAAACCGCGTCAGAATGCTCTGTAAGAATGAAGATTTGCTCTCCTGTTTCCAGATTCCACAGTAGGATCTTCTGGTTAGAATTAGCACTGGCAAGGGTTTTACCATCTGGGCTGAAGGCGACGGAAAAAACCGCGACAGAATACCCTGAGAGATACCCTGAGAGAGTGCGGATTTGCTCTCCCGTTGACAGATTCCACAGTCTGATGTTGTTGTCAAAACTGCCACTGGCAAGGGTTTTGCTGTCTGGGCTGATGGCGAGGGAATTAACATAGTTAGAATGCTCTTTGTTCGCGTAGCGTTCCAAAAGAAGGGTGCGGATTTGCTCTCCTGTTGCGATATTCCACAGTTTGATGGTACTGTCACCACTACCACTGGCAAGGATATTGCTATCTGGACTAATGGCGACGGATAAAACCGAGGAAGAATGTTCTGTGAGAGTTCTTTGTAATAAAACTCCGCTTGGTATGCTAGCAATTATGGATATCGGATTAGTCGGAAATAAGCCATAACGAAAATAACCATATATTTGAGTTCCAACTATTGTAATAGCAACACCTACCAGGAATCTTTTTCTCCAATTAGTATTTTGTCTGGATGGCTTTTGTGACAATCCTTGCGGTATTACTAGTGGCTTTGCTGGTGCTACTAGCGTTGATGGTGGCGGTTGAGAAATTACTGTAGACGGTAGTGATACTGAAGCTGCAATTACTGGCTGGAGATTGAAATTTTGTAAAACTTCCTCAGCGGACTGATAACGCTGTTGGTATTCTTCTTGCAACAATATATCCAGCGTTTGACCCAAATCCTGACTCACTGGTTGCTGTAAATGCTGTCGCCAATTCGCAACCCAGCCATAACCTTGTCGTTTCCACAATTCCCAAGGGTGAATTCCACTCAACAGGTGAAAGCAAGTTGCACCGACACTATATAAATCACTCGCTGGGTAAGCTTCACCACCCTGCATCTGTTCCAGTGGCGCATAACCAAATGAACCAATGGTTGTTCCTACTTGCGTCATCACTGTTTTTGTCAGTTGTTTGGATGCACCAAAGTCAATTAGTACCAATTTCCCATCACCGCGCCGAATGATATTCTCTGGTTTGATATCGCGGTGAATGACTTTGTGTTGATGAACTGTTTTGAGAATTTCTAACAAATCAAGCAATAATTCTTTGACTTTCTGCTCATTGAAAATTCCCTGCTGTTGTAATTCTGCCAATAAATTCTGTCCGTTGATAAATTGCTGCACTAAATACAGACGATTATCTTGCTCAAAATATGCCAACAGTGTAGGTATTTGTGGATGTTCTCCTAACTGTTGCAATCGCTTTGCTTCTTGCTCAAATAGTTCTGTGGCTTTATTTAATGCGCCAGTTCCCTGTACTTGCGGTGCAAATTGCTTGATTACACAATGCTCATTAAGTTTATCTACATCTTCTGCCAAATAAGTTTTACCAAATCCCCCACCACCTAATGATTTAATCGGGCGATAGCGGTTTCTCAACACCACCAATCCTACACCGCAGTTTGAGCAAAACATTGTGCGATCTGGATTGGGCGGATTGTGGCAAGCTGGATTTAGGCAGCAGATCATAACTGTGCATCTATAAGCAAATGCATTTATTATCGCTTAAGCACGACCTACTTCTGGTAGAAACTGCAAAATAGTGTATAAATTACGTTTTTCTGCTCGACAGGGTTGCTGATGACCAACTCACCGAACAAATAGATGATACCCTAATGGCTGTCGGTAGTGAAGCGATGACTAGCAGTTTAACTGTTTATGATTACGTCAAGACTGCATCGAAAAAGACTCCCGGTTTAAAGACTGTCGCTGAACAGTTAGGCGATCGCTTTAAGGCTATCAAAGGTAGACTTACTAAAGCTGCGTCTGGTTCTTGAGTCTTTGATACTCATTAATCAGCCTCTGAACTCCATTAATAAGCCTTTGATACTCATTAATCAGCCTCTGAACTCCATTAATGAGCCTTTAATACTCGTTAATCAGCCTTTGAACTCCATTAATCAGCCTTTGAACTCCGTTAAAGAGTATTTAAACTCCGTTAAAGAGTATTTAAACTCCATTAAAGAGTATTTGAACTGCATTAATGAGCCTTTGATACTCGTTAATGAGCCTTTACAAGTTTCGTAGCTAGAGTAGCATAGCTTTACGCCGCTACAGCAATCAGCAATTATTTAACTGCTATGAGAATATCTATCTATTATGCCGCTATAAGATTTTGTGTTGGCTATTCCCACACATCTATATAATAAGAAAACAGTTACGATGAGCGATAACTATATTTTGAAACGTATACATACATACAGACAGCGAATCCTAAAAGAAAATAAAGAAACCTGTGTTTCGTCTAATCCAATAATAAGATACTAATAGTAATAGGATATACAAAAAATAGATTTGTAGCCTTATCAAACTCATGTTTGAGTACATCTGAGTACAGCTTAATATATTGCAAAATATCTTGACGAAATCTTAGCAAAGACTTACAGGTAAAGTTTCTTGTAGCGAGAACAGAAATTCTTAACCCCTGCCCCAAAAATACTAGTACCCCCATCATTAAATACTAGTGCCCCTACCCCAAGATAAATTTTAAGTTTATCTGGAGTCGGGGTTTTGGTGTTTGAGTACAACCTCAATCAATCCAATAAATCCAATCAGCATTGGGTTTCCTATCGAGTTGGAAGTCACCTGATATAAGCATAAAAATAGCAGATGACTCATTCACCAGATAGACATTACCGATGCAACAGTCTTTAGACAGTATTAGCGATCGCCAAACTACCAAAACGCAGGATTCTGCACATAGATCCATGCTGAAAAATCTCCTCTCTGGCGTTTTTTTTGAGCCATTATTGGGTGATTTTCGCATTATTTTTGAGCGCGACCCAGCAGCACGGAATTGGCTAGAAGTGGTGTTTTGCTACCCTGGATTGCACGCGCTATGTTTGCATCGTCTTGCTCACTGGTTACATGGTCGAGGAGTCGGTTTTATCCCCCGTTTAATTTCTCACTTAGGGCGATTTTTGACCGGAATTGAAATTCACCCAGGTGCAGAGATTGGTCAAGGCGTGTTTATCGACCACGGAATGGGAGTTGTCATTGGCGAAACTGCGATCGTCGGCGACTACACACTAATTTATCAGGGCGTCACTCTTGGCGGAACTGGTAAAGAAACTGGTAAGCGTCATCCCACAGTCGGTAAAAATGCAGTGATTGGGGCGGGTGCGAAAGTTTTGGGTAATCTGCAAATTGGCGATCGCGTCCGTATTGGTGCAGGTTCCATTGTCTTAAGGAATATCCCCAACGACTGCACAGTTGTGGGAGTTCCCGGTCGAATTATTTCTCGTAACGAAAGCGCCAGCCTTTCTCCTTTAGAACATGGAAAGCTACCCGATATGGAAGCAACCGTGATTCGTTCTTTGCTCTCGCGCATCGAGCAACTCGAAAAACAACTGCAAACTTTAAGCGTTAAGAGTCATTAGTCATTGGTGATTGGTCATTAGTCATTGCTGATTAGTGATTGGTCATTGACAAAGGACAACTGACAAATGACATAGACGCGCCAGCGGCTTCCCGCAGGGTAGGACAAAGGACAAATGACAAATGACAAAGGACAAATGACAAATGACAAATCACATTTTGCAGATTCCTTTGAGCGATCGCTGGCGAATCTATCACCGTTTGCAAGAGTTAAAAATTAAGAGCTACTGTCCCCCCGATGGTTCTTTGCGAGTCCAAGTGAACAATTTGCTCGAAGCAATTCTAATTCGCAGTACAGTTATGCAATTTCTTGCTTCTCGTCACGAATTATTAGAGTGGCTAGAGCGTTGCTGGCATTACAGTGATGAGTCATGATTATTTCAAAAAGACCTAATTTAGAGACGATTAATCTTGAATTCATGACTCAAGTACTGAACTTCATCCTTTTTGTTCATAGATGCACAAAGCTCGAATAGGTTTAGAAGTTGAAGCTACTGTCTGCTAACAGAATTTATTGCAGACTGAGATGGATTAGACGGGGTTTAGATTTTGTTGGGTCTACTAAATCTGAAACTTTCCTGACATATAGCAACAATTAAAAAGGCGAAGTTCCCAAATATAAATTGGAATTTCTGATTTTTAACTTTTCCTAAATTAAGAAATTGAAAGTTCAATCAATTATGGCGACTCGGAACAGAGATATAAACCTACTCAATTTTTTGCACAATGAACTTGAACTTTCAAATGCCGATATTGCTGTAGCTCTGCGACACCGTGAATTAGAAAATGGCCCGCTACCGATGCTCCTCTGGCAGTATGGTTTCGTTGACTTGGAGCAGCTAGGAAAGATATTTGATTGGCTAGCAGACCAAAGTTAGCTAGTTTGTACCCCTTAGCTTTAAGTACCATTCCCTGTCTAAATTACACCCAAATGTACTAGAAAAGATGAGGTTACGAAGATGATTACATCCTTAATTGCTGGATTCTGTGTATTACTTTGTTCGGGATTTGCTAATAGTTATATTAGTTCATTGCTAATCGAAGACATTTCAAATGACATCGGTAAAAACGATTAGTAAATTATACATTGTTTTAGTTCCCTGCCATACAGATGTGATGCTACTAATGAGGCAATAATTAAGGATCATGTATCCTACATTATGAATTGTGATATTTTTAGCATTTGCCATCGCTGGGGATTGTAGAGGGAAAGGATATTAAGAATACTTCCAAGAGAGGGATATTTGCAATGAATCAAATCATAATTAATGACACTACATTACGTGATGGCGAACAAGCAGCAGGTGTTGCCTTTACTCTACAAGAAAAAGTAGCGATCGCTAAGTTTCTCGATGCCATTGGTATACCGGAATTAGAAGTGGGTATACCGGCAATGGGTGACGAAGAAACGCGGGCGATCGCCGCAATTTCTAACTTAGGTTTACAAGCAAAACTCTTGGGCTGGAACCGCGCTGTCATCTCAGATATCAAGGCTTCCATCGCCTGTGGTTTGAACCGGGTGCATATTGCTATTCCCGTCTCTGGTATCCAAATTGCCACTAAATTTCACGGTCAGTGGCGAGTCAGCTTACAAAAACTCAAAGACTCTATCAACTTCGCCCTCGATCAAGGTCTTTGGGTAGCAGTCGGCGGAGAAGATTCTTCCAGAGCTGATGAAAACTTCCTCTTAGATGTAGCCCTTTATGCCCAAGAATGGGGTGCATCCCGCTTCCGCTTCTGCGACACCGTAGGAGTTCTCGACCCCTTTACCACCTACACAAAAGTCCAAAGGCTGGTTTCAGCGTTGACGATTCCCCTAGAAATCCACACGCATAATGATTTTGGTCTGGCAACTGCCAACGCCCTTGCGGGTATCAAAGCCGGAGCATCATCAGTAAATACCACAGTCAACGGATTGGGTGAACGGGCGGGAAATGCAGCTTTAGAAGAAGTTGTCATGGCGATTAAACGCATCTACGGCGTTGATTTGGGCATTGACACACCCAGTTTGCTGGAACTGTCTCAACTAGTTGCAGCCGCATCAGGAGCCGATGTACCACCCTGGAAAGCGATCGTTGGCGAAAATACTTTTGCTCACGAATCTGGCATCCATGCTCACGGGGTATTGCAAAATCCCATTACCTACGAACCATTTGCTCCTGAAGAAGTAGGTTGGGAACGGCGTTTAGTAGTAGGAAAACATTCTGGACGGCATTTGGTTTCAAACTTGCTAGAGCAACATGGAATTTTCTTGAACTCCCAAGAAACCCAATCTGTTTTAGACGCAGTGCGCCATCAATCGGTACAGAAAAAACGCAGTTTGACGACAGAAGAATTATTGAATTTGGTCAGAGAACAGAGGTACTCTCATGCAACGCGATGAATTAGAACTAAACTTGCCACCTGCTTTTGAAATTGGTGAAAAAGTCAGAGTTCGGAAACTGCTAAAAAACGATGGTACCTTTCCTGGTAAGGAAGTCGGCCAAGTTTTAGTAAACAAGGGAGATATCGGTTACATAGCGAGTATAGGCACATATTTGCAGACTTCCTATATATATGCTGTGCATTTCTTAGAAACAGGCTTTGTCGTCGGCTGCAAGAAAAAAGAACTAGAATCGGTTGAGGAATCTCATGAAAGTAATGCTACGGATGAATGATGCCGGCACTTTAGTAGTTTACGTTGCTAAAAAAGACCTTGAAGAAGAAGTCGTCAAACAAACCGATGGAAATGATGGCAAGATTCTCACCCTAGCAAATGGTTGGGAATTAGAATTTCGTGAATTGCCAGACACAGCAAATTTACCTCAAACAGTAGAAGCTAAACGCCTAGCTTAAAAATAGTTAGGAGTTAAGAGTTATGAGTTGTAAGTTAAGAGTTATGAGTTGTAAGTTAAGAGTTATGAGTTGTAAGTTAAGAGTTATGAGTTGTAAGTTAGAGTTATGAGTTGTAAGTTAGAGTTATGAGTTATGAATTTTAACTCCTCACTCCTAACTGCCCACTCCTCATTCTTAACTCCTCACTCCTAACTCCTAACTCCTCACTCCTAACTCTTCGCTTTAACTCCCCACTCCTAACTTTTTATCAACATGGGTAACAAGTATTTGACGTTATCAGAATTGAACCTTGAAGGACAATTACTAGGTTTTGTTGGTGGTGAACCAGGAAAATATAAATACTTGCAATTGGCAGTTCCATCTGGAAATGTAGACATTAAACTGCCTAAAGAGTTGCGCCGTTTACTAAGTTCATCCTTAGTTCCTGGTCAGCAAATTCGCATTTGTGGTCATAGTAAGGTAGACTCGCGCACAAGTAAAATAAAAATCAAAGCTTATCGGGTGACACCAATTGATGCATGTCCAAAGCAAGATTTACCACCTCAACCTAAAGCGAGGATTATGGTATGTCAAAAGGGCGGTTGCCTGAAACGTGGTGGTAAAGGTTTATTATCAGAATTAGAAAAAACTTTGTGCGATCGCGGTTTGTTAGACAAAGTTAGCATTGAACATACTAGTTGCCAAAAATGCTGTGGCAGCGCTCCCAACTGTGTTTTACAGCTTGGTAAAAAGAAATACAAGAATATTCATCCCGAAGCGATCGCATCTTTGCTAGAAAGTCACTTAACAGAGTAATAATCTTCTCCAGCCAGCTATTCTTAAAATAATACACAACTTTGTAGGGGTAAAAATTTTACCTCTATTTGTTGTAAATATCGTCTATGTAGCACTCTTGTCAAACTGCGAACGGCTAAGTTAGAACTAGCTACAGAATTTGATAAAGAAGAAGACGCTAACACTGTGCAAACGAGCGTCACAGCTTTTTAAAGTAGCCATCCCTCTCTTAGATGGGCATAGTCCATCGCAGGAATAATCGATTTTCCCTTTTATTACCGAAAGCCCTGCTAATGTTGGGGCTATTGGAGTAATGGGTGGTATGTTGTTGATTCAAGTTAATCAGGATAATATACCCCAATTAACTACAAGAAACTTCAAATGAAAATTTTTGTTCCAGGCCGTCTTTGTTTATTCGGAGAACACAGCGATTGGGCAGGAGAATATCGCAGTGTTAATCCTCTGATCGAAAAGGGCTACACCTTAATTGTTGGTACTAATCAAGGAATTTATGCCTCGGTCAAACCTAATTCTACTGAATTAATTATTCGTGCTTCTCTCAATGATGGCAGGAGTTATGAACCGCTGAGATTACCTATGGAATCTAACACCCTGAAGTGCATAGCGGCAAAGGGTGGTTTTTTTAGTTATGCTGCTGGTACAGCTTATCAAATTCTGACTCACTATGGTGTCGGCGGACTTGAGGTTGATAATTATCTAACCGACTTACCCATCCAAAAGGGATTATCTTCAAGTGCTGCCTTTTGTGTTCTGATTGCGAGGGCTTTTAATTGTTTGTATGACTTGAAATTGACAACTCGTGAAGAAATGGAGTTTGCTTACCTGGGAGAAAGAACCACTCCTAGCCTTTGTGGCCGTATGGATCAGGCTTGTGCTTATGGAAATCGCCCAATATTGATGATATTTGATGGTGAAGAAATCGACCTGCTTTCCCTTAAAGTTAGTGAGGATTTGTTTTTTGTGATTGTCGATCTCGGTGGTAACAAAAACACACAAAAAATATTACAAAGATTAAATCAGTGTTATCCTTTTGCTACTAATGAAATTCAGCAAAATGTCCAAAAATATTTTGGTTCTATTAGCTCTGAAATTACCCGAGCAGCAGTTGAAGCCATACAACTCAGAGATGCCCAACTTCTTGGAGCTTTAATGACAAAAGCCCAAGCTGAATTTGATCGGTATGTAGTTCCGGCTTGTCCTGATCAATTAACTGCAAAAAAGCTGCATCTGCTTCTGCATCATGACCCACTTGAGCCTTATATCTTCGGAGGAAAAGGCGTGGGTTCTCAGGGTGATGGCACTGCACAACTGATCGTTAAAAATCAAGAGAGTCAAAGAAAAGCTATCGAAATTATTAAGCGCGATTTTCCTCAAATGCAAGCGTTACAATTAACTATTTCAAAACTACCAACTCCTATGATTGACTTAGCTTAGGACAAAAAGCAGTATTGGAATGTTTGTTAAAATACCACCAGTCTGCTAAATTAAACAAGACATACAGCTTATGATTACTCAAATGATGGTTCAACCCTCATTCTGAGTAGATTTTGGAATCAAACTCAGTAAAGTTATGGACACTGAGAAAGGTAAGCAGTTTGCAGACTTTAGCAGTAGAGTAATTAAGTGGAGTCCAGAAGTAATTAACTAATTGAACAGCAGTTACCTCAGCAGTTGAGGTTTGCTGTTTAAAACATGTTCTCTGTTAGTAGCCTATTCTGCTTAACTATCTATATTGATGCAATACCCAGTCTCTTATCTGTCATATCTGTCGTTTCTATTATCTCTGTCATATCTGTCATATCTGTCGTTTCTGCGATCGCCAACTGAAAACTCAGCTCGGCAACCATTTTTCACCCAAATACGATTTCTCCGATAACCCCAATTTCCTCTACAACTGGTGTTAGACAATTGCCTGACAAGCCTCACTCTGCCTCTTGTATTTACCGAACAAGTATTCCTTCGATTATTTTGGCTTGAACAGGCACAATTTCACCTCTAACTCATTCTAGTTCTGTATCCAGCGTGAGGTAGTCGGATTTTTATTCAGGATGTTTACGCAATCCCCTATCTAATATGTAAAATGGTCAGCGTATCAAGCTTTGCTACAGGCGATCGCTTTATGGCCATTACAAAACGGCGACTACCGACATTTTTACAGTTTGGCAAAAGTCTCAATCTTTCCCAAAAACTCATGTTCATCGGGTTAGGCATTACCCTATTTTTCATCTTCCTGGCCTTCTTCGCTCCCGTATTGCAGGCTTGGGGATGGCTGCAAAACCCCAAAGATTTTCTCTCTAATCCAATTCATGAGCCACCCTCAGCTAAACATTGGTTTGGTACTAGTCGCCTCGGCTATGATGTGTTCTCCCGAACATTGTTTGGTGCTCAAGCTGCTTTGCAGGTGGTGATTTTAGCAACGGCGCTGAGTATGATTATCGGTGTGCCTTTAGGGATGCTTAGTGGGTATCTCGGCGGTAAATTAGATAAAGTGTTGCTATTTATTATGGATAGCATCTACACTCTACCAGGGCTACTGCTATCTGTGACACTGGCGTTTGTGGTGGGGCGTGGGATATTAAATGCAGCGATCGCTATTAGCATTGCCTATATCCCCCAATATTATCGTGTTGTTCGCAACCATACTGTGAGCGTGAAAACTGAAGTGTTCATCGAAGCTGCTCAAGCGATGGGTGCTTCCACTTGGGTTGTACTTTCTCGTTATCTGTTTTTCAACGTCATTCAAAGCGTACCCGTTCTATTTACACTCAACGCTGCTGATGCGATTTTGGTGTTGGGCGGTTTAGGCTTTTTGGGGCTAGGACTTCCCGAAGAAGTGGCAGAATGGGGACATGATTTAAAACAAGCCCTAGAAGCTCTACCTACTGGTATTTGGTGGACTACCCTTTTCCCTGGTTTAACGATGACATTCATGGTGGTGGGGTTATCACTACTTGGTGAAGGGTTAAATGAATTTGTCAATCCCCGATTACGAAGAGAAAATAGAATCCGACAGTAATCATTAGTCATTAGTCATTGGTCAGTAGAGACGCGATTAATCGCGTCTGTACAATGGTCATTAGTTTTAGACAAAGGACAAATGACAAATGACAAATAAACAATAGAGAGATTTGTATGAAAGATAATCTAACGTTAATTGCTGCCGCTACTGGCGGGTTTATCCTTTCCATTGCTCTTGCTGGTATCTTAAGAGGTGCGCCAATTACAGCTTGGCAAGAGCAATCGAGTTTTCGCAGCACGACTTTTGCTAATTTACAGAAATCGGAGTTGAAAGCTGCGCGTCTTCTCCCAAGCAAAGACACTGCACGAACAGATCGGGGGTGAAAACGACTCGCACCCAAATAATAGGGAATAGGGAATAGGGAATAGGGAATAGGGAATAGCTAATTCACCAATTACCAATGCCCAATGCCCCATGCCCAATGACAAATGACAAATGACAAATGACAAATGACAAATGACAAATGACAAAATTCAAGTAATTGGCATTGATGTTGGGGGAACAGCAATTAAGCTGGGGCGTTTTGCAGATGATGGTACTTGTCTCTTATCTTTGACTGTGGTATCTCCTCAACCAACAACGCCGGAGGCTGTGCTGGCGGTGCTGGTAGATGCGATCGCTCAAATTGATCCAGATAATCAAGCTGTTGCAATTGGTGTTGGTACTCCTGGCCCATCCGATGCCGCCGGACGCATTGCCAAAATCGCCATTAACTTACCTGGATGGATCGATGTGCCTTTAGCAGACTGGTTAGAAGCTAAAACTGGCAAACCGACTGCGATCGCTAATGATGCTAATTGCGCTCTTTTGGGAGAAGCTTGGCTAGGAGCCGGTCGCCACTTTCAAAATCTGATTCTGTTAACTTTAGGTACTGGAGTTGGTGGCGCAATTATTCTTGATGGCAAACTATTTATTGGACATCAAGGAGCCGCCGGAGAATTGGGTTTGATTTCATTAAATCCTGATGGTCCAATTTGTAATAGTGGCAATCGAGGCTCTTTGGAACAATATGCCTGTGCAACTGCAATTCGCCGTCGCACTCTCAAGGAACCCATCGAATTGGGTTTTCTTGCCCGACAAGGAGATGCCGCAGCATTGACTTTTTGGCAAGAATATGGTACTAGTTTGGGAATTGGTTTGACGAGTTTGATTTATGTACTCACACCGCAAGCGATCGTCATTGGTGGCGGTATCAGTGGCAGCTTTGAGTTTTTCTTACCAAGTGTGAAGGCAGAAATTGAGAAGCGAGTGCAGCCTTTATCACGAGCGGGTTTACAAATATTGCCAGCGGAGTTAGGCAATTTTGCAGGGATAGTAGGTGCAGCAAAGTTGGCATGGCAATGCTATTCAAGATTTTAAATTATGGTTCAAACAACCCCAGCTAGAGACATCAGTCTTTACGGATTAGAAGAAAAATTTGGTTTGCAACTTGCTACAGACGCCAACTTTTTTACAGAATAGACAGAGAACTTAGGATTGCGGATTAAATATAGCAACCGCCAAGGCAGTTAGGACATTGGTGATTGCTCAAAACCTTGAAATTACTGGGTTTTTACTCAGCACTCAGCACTCAGCACTCAGCACTTTGCTATAACACTTGAATAAGCGCTATGTGATGTCAGAAGATGCAGTAAAGATGTTTTTCTGACAAAAATCATAAAAAATGAGTATATTATTCAGAACCAAAGCCAATCCAATGGCTAAAGGCTTTAAGAATCAGCAAAGAGTCAAGCAAACTTTTACCGTAATGCTAATAAGAGCTAGCCATCGCTACGTACTCGTGGCATTGATACTCAGCTTGATAATTCTTGCCTATATTAACATCTTAAAATCTAATCAATCCTTAGTCATTGAGTCTCCTATTAACAGTAAAATTCTGAAGATTTGGTCAGATAAAGGTTATACATTGGAAGAGGATGAAGCACTCCAGAAGATCATTAGTAACTGGGAACAACAAAGCGGCAACAAAATTAAACTTACTTTCTATACTAACGATGAGCTGCCACAAAAGACTCAAAGGGCACTTCAGGCAGGTAATTCGCCTGATATGGTAATAAATAGCAGTGCTGAGAGGGAGCTGTATCCACGTCTTGCCTGGGAAGGTAAACTGGCAGATGTCTCTGATGTAATTGAGCCAGTCAAAAGTATTTATTCTGAAGGTGTGCTGGAAGCAGTTCGTTTATATAACAACGTTGATAAAAAGCTGAGTTACTATGCAGTCCCAATTAATCAATTAACAATTCACATCTTCTACTGGCGAGACTTGCTAGAGAAAATAGGTCGAACTCAAAGCGATATCCCCAAAAAGTGGGATGCTTTCTGGGAGTTTTGGAAACAAGTGCAAGATGATCTGCGGGCACAGCAAAAACAGAATATTTACGGGTTAGGCTTTCCTTTCTCCACTGGATCTACAGATACCTACTACTTATTTGAGCAGATTTTAGAGGCATACGATGTCCAAATTTTAGACTCCAACGGTCAACTTCTCCTCAACGATCCTAAAATGCATCAAGGTATTGTTGAGAGCTTAGAGTGGTATGCGAAATTTTTTCAGCAAGGTTACGTACCACCAGACGCAGTAAACTGGTTAAATCCAGACAATAATCGCAGCTTGCTCAATCGTGGCGTGGTTATGACGCCTAACTCCTCGCTCTCGATTCCTGCTGCTGTCCGCCAAGATCCTGACACCTATCGTAATAAGCTTGGTATCCTAGAATTTCCGAACAAACCCAATGGTAAACCGATGCGCCACTTAGTCTCGGTTAATGAAATAGTTTTGTTTGCCGAGTCTAAAAACCAGAAGGTAGCCAAAGACTTTCTCGCGTATTTAATTAAACCTGAGATCATAGGAAACTATCTTAAAGCTACCGGAGGTCGGTATCTACCAGTAATGAAGTCTGTTTGGAAAGACCCTTTTTGGACAAATCCAGCAGATCCTCATCTTTCCACTGCAACTCAAACACTTACTAAAGGTCTAACTCGTCCATTTTATATTGTTCAAAATCCTGCTTACAGCCTAGTTTTAGAAGAGAATGTTTGGGGTAAGGCTCTCAATCAAATAGTTGTCAATAGTATATCTCCAGAAGAAGCAGCAGACATGGCAATTGAGCGGATAAAACAAATTTTTAACGAATGGCAGTGAGCTATATGCAATTTTAAAATCAGCACCTTACTACTAAAGGTACAATTTTTTTCTTAGATAACTCTACAAAAAAGATGATTCAATAGCCAGGATAATTGAGCAAAAACTTTCACAAACCATTTTTTAAGATTGGGAAGATAGTAAATCTGTTTTTCAACTTTATTGTTACCTTGTTATGCTACACAGGAATTTCAAGATAAAGAATATCCTGTTGCTTTCTGAACGTATTTCACAACTTTTTCATAAGATTCAGGATTACTTACAGGGTTGATGATAATAGGAATAGTGCCATCTGGCAACCAAAAAGTTATCCTGCCGTTCGGTTCATGACAAAAGGAACTGATGCAGTTGAGATTAATTACATATTCATTTTTTTCGTAAATTATTTTTACCCAATGGGCACAATCTAATTCTAATCCTGTCACACATTGTAAATAATCGAGAATTTTTTGATAGTCTTCCAGGTTATTTTGTGGGTTAATTACTATGGGAATGGCACTATCGGGTAGCCAAAAAGTAACTCTGCCATTCAGTTCATAACAAAAAGCATGGACACGTTCAAAATTTATTATATATTCTTTCCTCTCGTAAAGGATTTTCACCCAGTACGCCACAACATCTCCTCAAGTCCGAAATTTACGAATGATGCACCCTGGATGTCCAAATCTACTGAAGCCTTAAGTTAATGTTGTAATTAATTTTGAATTATGAATTGTTATGACACCTCCAATGGTGTTGGTGTGCTAGATGTCGAAACAGAAAGAGCGATCGCTGTTTGAATGAATCCTTTAAATAAGGGATGAGGTGTACTGGGGCGTGATTGAAATTCTGGATGAAATTGGCAAGCAAGAAAGAATGGGTGCTTGGGTAATTCCACAATTTCAACTAAACGCCCATCAGGAGAAGTACCACTAATCGTATAGCCAGACTTTAACAACAAATCGCGGTAAGCATTGTTGAACTCATAGCGGTGTCGATGTCGTTCATAAATCACATCTTCTTGATAAAGCTTAAAAGCTAAAGTATCAGGGAGAACACGACAAGGGTATAGCCCTAAGCGCATTGTACCCCCTAAATCCACAACTTCCTGCTGTTCTGGCAATAAATTTATTACCGGATAAATTGTGTAAGGGTCAAATTCAGCACTATTGGCATCTGTTAATCCCCCGACGTTTCTGGCCCATTCAATCACAGAACATTGCATACCCAAACATAAACCCAAAAAGGGAATTTGGCGATCGCGGGCGTATTTAATGGCGGCAATTTTACCATCGACTCCCCGAACCCCGAAACCTCCTGGCACAACTATGCCATCAACACCCTCAAGATAATTTTCGGCTGGTTCTGTTTCTAAATTTTCTGAGTTCACCCAACGCAGGCGCAGTTTGCCATAAGTGGAGATTGCAGCATGGTTTAGCGCTTCCACTACAGATAGATAGGCATCACTTAACTGCACATATTTACCAACGATGGCAATTTCTACCTCGTGCTTGGGACTATGTAACCGTTTTACCAAGGTTTGCCACTGCGTCAAGTCTGGTTTACGTTGTTCCATTTGCAGCAAGTTCAGCACTTGTTCTGCCATTCCTTCCCGTTCTAGATTTAGCGGTACTTCATAGATACTTTTGGCATCTTGGGAAGTGATAACGCATTCTTCCGGCACATCGCAAAATCCCGACAATTTCTGCTTTAATCCCTTGGGTAAGGGGCGATCGCTCCGACAAACTAAAATATCTGGTTGAATGCCAATGGATCTCAGTTCCTTAACTGAATGCTGTGTCGGCTTAGTTTTCATTTCACCCGCAGAAGCAATCCACGGCACCAGTGTTACGTGCATATACAGCACATTCTGCCGTCCCACCTCTTTACGGAACTGGCGAATTGCTTCCAAAAACGGCAGTGATTCAATATCTCCCACCGTCCCGCCAATTTCTGTAATCACTACAGAAGGGTTTGTACTTTTAGCAACTCGCAGAATCCGCTCTTTAATTTCATTGGTGATATGAGGAATTACTTGTACAGTACCGCCATTGTAGTCTCCGCGCCGCTCTTTATTAATGACTGCTTGGTAAATCGAGCCAGTAGTTACACAATTTAAGCGCGACATCGAGGTATCGGTAAAGCGTTCGTAATGCCCCAAGTCTAAATCTGTCTCCGCACCATCTTGGGTAACGAATACTTCCCCATGCTGAAAGGGACTCATTGTGCCAGGATCGATATTAATATAAGGGTCAAGTTTGAGAATCGACACCGAATATTCGCGCGACTTGAGCAAACGCCCTAGACTTGCTGCTACAATGCCTTTACCAATACTGGAAACTACGCCTCCAGTAACAAAGATAAACTTAGTCATAGTAGTTTGAATTTCTAACAACTTCTAAAAATACATCCCGTCATTGTGCCACAGTTGTTGTGGTGTAATCTTCTGTGATTTGCTGTGAAAAAACTTCTAGGATTAGTAATATTAGGCTTTATTCTTTCCTCCTCCATAGCATTGGCACAGCCATCTCTTATAGTCATTTTTCCCCAGACCAACTACCAGACAAGTGCCCAAAAAATATTCTTTCTGGGCACTGCACCACCAGATGGTCAGGTTTTGATCAATAGTAAGCCAATTACCCGCAGCAAAGCTGGTCATTTTTCTCCTAGTTTCCCCTTGCAATTGGGGGAGAATCTTTTTACTGTGCGTCGCCAGAATCAAGAACTTAAGATTAAGGTGATCAGGCTTAACACTAGCCCGGAACTACCACAGGGGGTAGCCTTTGCGAAAGATTCCCTGACTCCCGCAGTTGACATTGCCAGATTACCGGGAGAAGTAATTTGTTTTGGCGCGATCGCACCCCCTAACGCCAATGTCTCTGTAAACTTGGCTAATCAAACTATTGCCCTTTCACCCCAACCTCAACAGGCAGAACTACCAAGTAATTTGGCAGCTCTGACAGGGCAAAATCAGCCTCATGCCCAGTCTAGCGTAGGCAACTATCAAGGTTGTACCACAGTGGCAACAGCCGCTGATCTGGGAAAACCTCAATTTCAACTGACGCTTGATGGCAAGACGATCGCTCAACCAGGATCTGGTAAGATTGAAATCCTCTCAAGAGCACAGTTGCCAGTTTTTGAGGTTACAGTAGAGTCAGGTGTTACTCGTACTGGCCCAAGCACCGATTATTCTCGACTTACACCACTACCCAAAGGCACGCGCGCAACAGTTACAGGTAGGGAAGGTGAATGGTTGCGCCTAGACTATGGCGCTTGGATTAATAGTAAAGAAACCCGCATTCTACCTGGTGCAGTTCCGCCACAAACAATAATTCGCAGTGTCGGATACCGTCAACTCCCTGGTGTGACAGAGATAGTTTTCCCCTTACAAGTTCCCGTACCTGTGAGCGTACAACAAAGTGAGGGTGCTTTCGCTCTCACTCTCTACAATACCACTGCCCAAACGGACATAATTCGCCTGGATGATGACCCTCTAATTTATCGCCTAGACTGGCAACAGGAGGCTCCAGAACAAGTAAAATACACCTTTAACCTGAAAAAAGCTCAACAGTGGGGATATAAGCTGAGATACGACGGTACAACCCTGGTTTTGGCTTTGCATCATCCGCCGAAAATTGGTAACACAAGACGCAAGCCTTTAGCTAATTTCAAGATTGTACTCGATCCAGGGCATGGCGGTAAAGAATCTGGTGCCAGTGGTCCAACTGGATATTTAGAAAAAGATTTGAATTTGGTGGTGTCCAAGTTGCTGCGGGATGAGTTGGTGAAGCGAGGAGCAACGGTAGTGATGACACGGGAGGATGATAAGGAGGTTTCCCTAGTAGAACGTCAGGCAATTATTAGTCGAGAAGAACCTGCGATCGCTATTTCCATACATCACAATTCTCTACCCGATGATGGTGATGCCGAAAAAACCAAGGGATTCGGCGCTTTTTGGTATCAACCCCAAGCCCACAACCTGGCAATGTTTTTACACAACTATGTAGTCAAAAAAATCGGCAAATCTTCTTATGGTGTGTTTTGGGATAACCTGGCGTTGACACGCCCAACTGCTGCACCATCAGTGTTACTGGAATTGGGTTTTATGAGCAATCCTGATGAATTTGAGCAGATAGTGAACCCAGAGGTACAGAAGAAAACGGCTGATGCGATCGCTCAGGGGATTACTGAGTGGGTTAGGAGTGTGAAATAAATTTGCAGGTACAACTAGTTCCTCATTGTATTTGATGGAGTGCGATGTCTGACGACAAGGCTAGCGCCAACGCTATTTTTTAGTTCTGAAGTCACTTGCAAGATTTAACCAATATTTGATGGTGATAGATTAAATTTGATACAACAAAATTACTTATTGAAATAATATGCCAATTTTGGCATAATTGAGATTGCATGAGTGAACAACAAGAAAAACCCCTTAAATGGATTGCAAGCGCTCTTGATGATTTAAAGGAGTTTCCTGAAGATGTACAAGATGTAATGGGTTATGCTCTGGATTTGGCACAACATGGTGAAAAGCATCCTGATGCAAAACCTTTACATGGATTTTCAGGGGCTAGCGTTTTAGAAATTGTAGATGATTTTGATGGGGATACATACAGAGCAATTTACACTGTTAAATTTGCAGGAGTTGTTTACTTATTGCATTCATTTCAAAAGAAATCAAAACATGGTATTGCTACACTGCAACAAGACATAGATTTGGTTAAAAAGAGATTAAAAGACGCTCAGAAAGATTATTCAACAGAAACAGCTAAAAAGAATGAGATAAAAAATGAGTAACGAAAATAATGTTTACGTTAGTAGCGGAAATGTGTTTGCTGATTTAGGATTACCCAATCCTGAAGAAAGACTAGTCAAAGCCGAACTTGCTCGTAAAATTAGTGAAATCATTGCTACTCGAAAATTAACACAAGTACAAGCTGGTGAACTTTTAGGAATTGATCAGCCGAAAGTTTCTTCATTAATTAGAGGACGATTAAGCGGGTTTTCACTTGATAGATTGATTAGCTATTTGAATAGTTTAGGTAATGATGTAGAAATCACAATTAAACCCAAACCTGAAAATCGCTCAATTGGACATACAACCGTAGTCTCCCAATAAGATTATTCTAGAAGTGCGGTAAACTACCCACTTTTTCATAAGTCTACTTGTGAATATTCTTCGGCAGCGTCAATATTCCGTAATCGCTATTTTTTAGCTAGTTCCTGCTCAATGTTGCGATCGGTCTTTGTTCAAGCTTTTTGACTTTTATAGTGTATCGTTATTATTACTGGTTTCTTGATATCGCTCCATTGCTGCACTCAATACTAAATTGCTGTAATTCCAAGGTTGTTTTAAAATTTCTTCTAACAGGTTATGCCATGTCTCATACTTATTAACAGGCATTTGAATCTCTCTTAGCATCTTAACCCAAGCTTCCTCTTTCTCGATAATTTGAGTTTGTTGCAATGCTGCTAATAACATTTGTCTATAATTAATATTCTCAATTGGATAATCTGACAAAGTTAAGTATAAAATTCCTAGTAAAGAATGCTTGTTACTGTCAGAATTTATCAGACTCCATCCTGCATCTGCATTAAAGCAAAGATTAATGGCTTCTTGTATTTCTTCTTTATTGGAGAATTTATAAGATTTCATTGGCGAGCGAAAAATTACATATAAAAGGAATACGCTCCCTATACGAACATTTTCATCCTCATGACTAAGAAATGATTCTAATACATCTGTAGATTTCAATAAAAAATTATTAGAAATGCCACTCCGATAAAACTCTCTTTTATTAAGTAAAAGTTCTTTAAGAGGTAGAGTATTAAACACAAGTAGTATTATTCTTTGAGTCGGAGTATCATAACTTAATATTTTTAGGAAATAAACCCAACATAAGTTAGTAATAGTGTCGTCTAAAGATTGCGACCAAGTAGTAAGAATTAATTCTAAAATGTCCTGTGTCTTTCTTAAGAAGATTGGATCTGATGACCACTTAAGTTCAATCAGATTCATTAATATTCTACTTAATCTTTTATGCTGTTTTATAGCCTCTTCAGCAATCGTTAAGATTTCGTAGAGTTCATCACTTTCGCATTTCAATGTACTGAAGCTAATAGGGCTATAAATATATGCTTCTGCTAAATCTTCAACACTTATGCCTATTTGATTAGCTAATGGTAATAACTCAGGCAAAAGTTCATTTAATCCAATCTGCGTATGTATTGCTATTATAAGTTTTTGTAAATGTTGTCTATCATCTGATTGCTGCTTATATTTGAGAATAGTCTCCTCTATTTCTTTAAAAATAGCTATCTGTTTTTTAGCTTCCAAGAAGGGTAATAATCTATTAACACTATCTTGTTCTTCAAGTAATTGTTTATCCACGGCTAGATTCAAAAGAGGCCAATTTTTTCTTAAAGCAAAAGAACGCCACCATTTATTAGAAAGGAATGAAGTGCGGTGAATTAATTTTAATCTTTCCATAAAGACAGATATATGATCAATATGAGGCTCTTTGAAAAACCAAAGTAACGACCATAAACTTACTTCTAGCCTGGGTATTAAGTTATGGCATTGCAATAGCTCCTCTATATTATCGATAATTTCTTTAGGCATAGAGTCAGATGGTTCTAGCCCAATCCTCATCATTCTTATAGCTATTGCATGTTGTGAGACATCTTGTTCCTCTCCATATATTAAAATATTTCTGTGTTTGTTAGTTTTCATGGACAACTCGATCAATAATCTAGAGCATCTCAGCAATAATATTAATTGTTCAGAAAGCGTTTTTGGTTTTAGAAACTCCCCGATAAGTTGTTGCTCAGAACTTGAAGAATTATAATACACTTCTAAAGAAAATATTTCTGCTAATTCGTTTGCTTGGTCTTCAGAAATTGACCAATTTCTCAGAACTGCCTCAGTATATTCAAGTGAGCTTAACCACATTTTTATTTCAGACGAAGAGAACCCACGCTCACTAAATATTTTTTTGTAGTAGTCCCAATAATCTTGTAATCTCTCTACCATCCATGAAGGCTCAGATTTATAGCTCATAGCAAGACACAATGCAGTAATTACAGTTGTTTCTCGTTGAGTTTGAAGCAGAGCATTAATCTTATCTTGGAAAGGTTTTTTTGCTCCAAAATGTTGACCATAAAGTTCTAATACTGTTTCTGAGCATGAATCTGGCAAAGAACGCAACTTCTCTTCTAGAAGAGGATGCAATGATTCTTGTTTATCTTCTTGAGATAATTGCTCTATGAAAGATTCCAATGCTTCTTTTTGCTCTGTAGTTAGCCCCGTGTCTAAAACTTTTAGTCCGTATTCTATAAATTCATATTGTAAATCCGGATTAATTTTACTAAAAGCACCATCGCTTGCTACTTCAAGCGCAAACCAAGCTCCTGGCCGTAAATAATGATTTGTTTTTGTTTGGTCTATCTCTTTACAGAGTCTTAAAATCTTATTAGCTTCTCCCTTATGGCTTCGAGCAATACGACCAACGAAAAATAAAGCAACATTCCGCCAGTGTGCTAAATAAATGATATTTTTTAAGCTTTCAAAACGTTGAGCAGTATCCTCGGCATTCTCTACTAAATGAACCGCTGCAAAGAATTCTTGAAAAGAGCGAATATCAAAACCAAACAAATCATTAGCTTCAGTAATCAAAACTAATCTATCACCATCCTTCACCAAGGCTTCCATCTTAAAATTTATGGTTTCAGCAGTGGAACGCTTGCCTTCTTGACGTAGGAATTTACAAACAGCATCTCTAAAGTCATTTTCAGGTAAGCGCGATTGAACGTTTTCTTTTGCAGCTCTGTGATGCAGTAAATATCCTAAGTAAGAATGTAATCCAAATAAGAGCGACTCATCACTTTTAATAATTCCCTTATCTTTACTTTGTTCTCTAGCAAATATAATCTCCCAATATTTATTAAATAAATCTTCTTTTTGACTGGGAGGACGACCACGATTCTTGATAATAAGTAGGATAATTGTTACGTAAAGAGGACTTGTTAGTAACGCAGAGGTATTGGTATCTTGCTGGCATTCTTCAAGAGTAGAAATTATTCTTTGTTTTTCTTCATCTTTTATTTTTTTTGCTAATACCCATTTATCAGCATATTCATTAACTTTTTGGGCTGACATATCGACTAGTTCTAAATGCAAAAATTCTTTAGTATTAAAGTAACTTTTATACTGTTTATCAAATTCTTTTGGTCTAGAACTTCCTACTACCATTAAATCAGCATTTAAACTTTCTGCTACTGACAGAAAGTTTTTAATACGTACCAGCATCTTCTCTTGTAATTCAGTAATTCCGACTTCATCCAGTCCATCTAAAATCAAAAGGCAAGGACGGCAGCAAAGAATATCTTGAATATCTTTTGGGGATACTAAGTTAGTTCGTGAGGTTAGTACGCCCATCCTCTCAGCTATATAAGCTTCTAAGCTATCCAAATCAGGCCTTTTAGCAAGCCATTGGGCAAAGTGCTTGAGTACAATCCGAAAGGGAATCCTTACAGTTTTAGGTTTTTTAGATTGATAATCTTTTTTTCCAATCAACTTGGCACGATGTACCTGCGCTAACTGCTGCCCCAGTGTAGATTTTCCCTTCCCAGGGCCACCAATCACTACAACCCTGGTATAATACTCTTCCAAAAGACAATCCATGACCGTGAGATTAGTAGATTGATCTGTTTCAAAAAGGGATGTCATCTGCTTCTTCTAAGTAAAAAAACTTTCTTCTGGTTGATTCAGGCAAATCCTCTAACCTTAACTTAATAGGTTTTTCACCTCTAATTTTAATATCAAGATCAATAAATATCTGTTCTAGCAATGTACGACTTTCTGGATCAGTTTCGCCTGCTTGGTCTAATTCTGCAAATTCATCATCCTCAAAACATTTCGTAAAATACAGTTTTAAAGTCTCCTCAAGTTCTGAGTTTAATTTTTTATGAGAACCATTTACTAATTCTTTACTCTCAACTTGCATTTTACCAGTGCCAAAATTTTCTTCCAAAAGGGTTTTTATGCTTAATGCTTTCTCAATTTGAAATTGATTAATAGCTTTGAGTACGTCGCGATAATCCAAAATATCTTGCTTGGTATTGAAATTAAGCTTACCTTGGATGATTTTATTAATTTTTTTATTTGAATAAGAATTTTGCTTTTCTAGCAAAACATAAATAATTAATCTATCATATTTCTTATATAATTCATATTCGATAAATTTATTTAATGTGTGCTTTATCTTGTTAATATTAGGCGTAGCTGTAATCTGAAAAGCAACTTTTGCAGTTTCATCACCTAAATCAATACCAGGAAAGTTACTACCTTCTGTAAAATTCAAGTTTTTAAGATTTTCAAAGCCGTAAATTTCTGCAAAGAGAGGTATTAATACATTCTCAGATACTTTGTTTATATCTGTTTTCTCCATCGCTGTAGCAGCCTTGATCTCTGTCACAAAAAATGACATTAGATTTCTTATTCTCTGTTGCGTTTGCTCAAGATGCATGTCCTATATTGCTATACCTACTATATGAATTGAGTTTTGATTCGCTTCATTGTAGCAAATTAACCAGAATACACGTAAATTTATGCTTGGCAGCTACTTACGCTTTTAATTGGAGCATGAGTAGCAATAGACCCCAAAGCTGAGATCAAGCTGCAATGCTATCGGTTTAATCTTTCCCTGATTTGCGATCACCCAGGAGCCAATACCACGCAAGAAAAATGCGAGGAAGATGCTCTCAAAACCTTTGATATTGCTGGGCTGTGCCAACCATTGATAAGAAATGCCGCGCTAAAGTTTCTTACTTTAGTCATTATTCAAGCTTTTTTACCATTTGCTGCTTTGAGGCGATCGCTTTCCTACCTGCTACAGAATCAAACATTGCTCTCTAACCTCTGTAGCTTCTGCTCTACAATCAAGTGAAGAATCTAGCAGCTTAAACAGGGGATTTATTTATGTCCCACCCTACGCTCGGTAGCCACGAAGTTGCCCGACGTGGAAAGGAACTCTATCAAAAAAGTATCCGTGCCAAAGTTGAGACACAAGAGAACATTGGCAAAATTATCTCGATTAATGTTGAAACAGGAGATTATCAAATCGGTGATGATTTAGTCGAAACGAGTCTTCGATTACGATCCAAGCAAACCGATGCAGCACTTTGGGGAGAAAGAATTGGTTTTGATGCCGTTTATGCAGTTGGTGGTACATTGCTCAGGACGGCACAGTGATACACGGGACTGTAGTTGGACTTCAGGCAAGAATAAGTCTGATTATTCTTTCCCCAGAACGTTCAGGTGTAGAAAAAATATTACTCTTCTAGATTGATACCCATTGCCCTAAGCCGTTCTGCTAATTGTGCAACTTTTTGTTCTGCTTGCTCGGCCCTTTGCCTTTGCAACTCGGCTTCTTCTTTACCAATCAGTAACAAATTTCCCTCTAAATCCCACCAGCGCAACCAAAATTGCTCAGGATTATTTAAGTAATTTCCTTGCCATAACCCTAGTTCCACTCCTAAAGGAGGAATTGGATAACGACCTTGCTCATTAGGCTGCATTTTGTGATATGAAAAATCTACGAGGTGATAAACCTCTAGTTTGTCATTACTGATTTCATAAATGGCATAGTAAGGAATTCGGATTACTCGCTCATATACCCAGAATTTACCTGGTTTTGCCCCTTCCCGACTACCAGCTAGAGGTAAAGGAGTGACATCTCGTTCTTCATCGCCATTACCACTAGCTAGTTCTATGGCAATCAATGGCGGTATGTATTCCCTCCACAAAACATAAGAGCGACGGTTTTTGCCATCTAGCCTTGGTGGTACACCAGGGACATAAAACCAGTCCGGTGCTGCTGCTCCTTTTTCTGGTGGATCGGTTTCTCGCCAGTAAATACCACAATCTTGACCAATGCAATACTGTTCATCTGGATGTAAGCGTTGCAAAACTTGAGCAATTGAGTCTGTCAAAATGACGGTTTGGGGATGCTCTTGAAAATTTTTCACAAACGTACCATCAGACTCTGGTAGCTGAGTGTGATCGGGAAACTGGGGCGGTATGGCAATATCAGCAAGTGTTTCACTCATACTTTGAAAAGTATTGCAGCTATTTATTTAGTGCTTTACGCTTCCCATAATGTATTACAACCTAGTATAACACCTTGCTCTGTCTTGATTTCAGTGCTTCTACCCTGCCAAAACCTCTTTGATTGCGGGTAGAAATATATGAAATCTTATATTTTGAGAATCTATGTATTTTAAAATCAGCGGGATTGTGGGTGCGATCGCTATTTTATTAAGTAATGGTAGTGCGTTCACCGGAGGTGTTGGCGTAGCCATCGCTCAAGATACAGAAAGATATATCACTGTAGGGCATGATAAATTGGGAAACAGCGTAGCTCTGGACACGGAAACGATTAAGGGCACGATATACAAGCTTTACGGGATCTATGGAGATGGCATCTTTGAGACTACCTTTGATGCATTGTGCAAAGAATCGCGGCTGTTTCGCAATCGCATTGCGATTTACGGGCCAGAAGGACAGCTACTTGAAGAGGATAAAGAAAAAGGAGAAATCCCTTTTGTAGCAAGTTCTTCACCAGGCAAAGGTATGAAAATTGTATGTCAAAAGATTGGTGCAAGTGGTTGGTAGTTGCTCAATATTTTATAAGTGGGGAGTGGGGAATGGGGATGGTGGGGCCCCTGTGGGGATAAGGGGGAATGGGGAATGGGGAGCAGAGGAAGATGAGGGAAATGGAGAATAACTAATGCCCAATTCCCAATTCCCAATGCCCAATGCCCAATTCCCAGCTAAAAAATACTAAGGACAAAACAACGTGTCACGCGTATCTCGTCCTGTAGTAGGATTAGTCCCTTTGGCAAGTTTGCACAATTTTTTTTGCTCATCGGGACGCAGCAGCGTATCGGTAAAATCTGCCCCGTCAATGATTGCACCATCAAATCTGGCATTAGCAGCAAAGGCACCTTCCAACAGTGCATTTGTTAAATTTGCTCTGACTAAACGAGCTGAGTCTAAAGTGGAATTTCTCAAATCAGAACCCTCCAAATTTGCAGACTCCAAATTTGCTGCAAAGAAACTGACACCGTTCAAATTAGCTCGACTGAAGTTGCTCTGGCGAAGATTAGCTTTAGTAAAGCTAGAGTCTGTTAAATCACGTCCTGAAAAATCAGCCTCAACCAAAATTTCTTTATTATATTCAAGT
This sequence comes from Nostoc sp. ChiQUE01b, assembly GCF_034531255.1. Lineage (NCBI taxonomy): Bacteria > Bacillati > Cyanobacteriota > Cyanophyceae > Nostocales > Nostocaceae > Nostoc > Nostoc sp. ChiQUE01b. The sequence goes on from NZ_JAVRBM010000022.1 coordinate 60,445, forward strand.
GCCAAAGCTGTTGGAGCAAAACCGACCGTTGCGGTGATGGTAACTATTACCCAAAGGAATAAGCTGAGTAAACTTGCCCAAGTATGATGGTTTGTTTTACGCTTCAATTCCAACTCAGTGCTGGATAAGGCGAGTGCAGAACCCGTTGTGCGATCGCTTAACCTAGAATTCATAGAATTCATGATATTTTTAGTCAATGGCTAACCTTCCTCCATCTCATTATCCAGATATTGGTTCATTAGGAGAAGACCTAGTAGCCCAATGGTTGCAATCTACAGGTTGGATAATTCTCCATCGTCGCTTTTCTAGCCGCTGGGGGGAAATTGATATCATTGCTGAATATTTTGGAGGAGATGGGGAGCAGAGGAACAGAGGGGCAGTAGGGAGAATTTCTAACTCAGGACTCAGTACTCAGGACTCAGTACTCAGCACTCAGCACTCATTATTGGCATTTGTTGAAGTCAAAACCCGTAGTTCAGGTAATTGGGATACAGGGGGAAGAAGTGCAATCACCCCACAAAAGCAAGCAAAAATCTGGCGGACAGCTGGAATATTCTTAGCCCAGTACCCTGAGAAAGCAGATTATTCTTGTAGATTTGATGTTGCTATTGTCTACTGTCAAAGGATATCAAAAAATCTGACTGGGGTTACAGCAAACCAGGAAGCTCTAGCTACTTCATCAGTACCTGGATATAAGTTTAAGCTGCAAGAATACATCCCCGCAGCTTTCGACTCTTCAATTGATAATGGTTAATCGGTAATCAATAAAATATCTTAATTACCAATGACCAATAATTTTGTAGTGGCGTTACAACCAAATAGGATCACGCCAAAGTTTCTGGACAATAACCTAAGCCCCGGACAAACTGTTGCCGGAACGCTTCAATTTCGTCTCTTTCTGGGCGACCATGAGAAACGATTGCTACCTGATAACGACGCATCACATCCACAGGGCACTGTCCCGCTTCCAAACTCCAAAGTGCCATTTGCACCCTCATTGGCGGTTCGTAGCTAATTCCTAGTTCATTTAGAAAAGCGCGAAAGTCGCCATCTTCTTGGGGCGAAACTTGACCTTTGAGTTTGATCCTAACCACCCAGCCATCAATTTGATGAATTACGGTGACGAACGAAACTGGTGTCTGGGGTCTAGCGTGGAGGTGTTGAACGACCCTCAGGGTTAGACTGGCATTTGCCAGATAGTACAAGTATTCCATGTTTGTTGGTGCTTGGGATCAAAGCCAATGCTACATATCTATATTCGTCAATCAGTGCCTGTTCCCGGTAGGGTAAAAGCCCCCGTTTTTTGATGGGGAGGTTTACCCAATTTTTATGTTAATTTTTCCGTGTTACTTAATAGTAACAATCTTATAGCCTTGCGACCAAACTGAGCAAAGATGCTTTAAAGTTCCTTTAGAAGAGAAAGCTTAAACCAGCTTTTTTAAGCGAGTATAAATACTAAGATAAAGCAAAAACTAGTATAAGCCAATTTGAAAGATAGTTCTAACCCACAAGAAAAAGATTTGGAATTAGATTGCTCGGTAGCTGGCTATGACTACAAACTACCTCCAGAACTCATTGCCCAAAATCCAGCAGTTCCTAGAGATAGTTCGCGGTTACTGGTAGTTGATTCTCCCACTTCAGGTACTGAAACAGCACCCCTACACCACATTTTCCATGATTTGCCTGCACTGCTGCGCTCTGGTGATTTGTTGGTTATGAACAATACAAGAGTCATTCCAGCGCGGCTTTATGGCCATAAATCCACTGGTGCTAAAATCCAGGTGTTGCTTTTGGAAGAACGGCAGCATAACTGTTGGCTAGCTTTAGTTAAGCCAGGAAAAAGCTTTAAACAGGGAGCGAAGATTGTTTTTGAACCAAGGCAATTAGGAATTGGGGATTATAAAGATTCTTCCCCAGTCCCCAGTCCCCATTACCCCTTATCCCCTTCAGGGGCCCCACCTTCCCCAGTCCCCAGTCCCCAGCTAACGGCTACGGTTTTAGAAACAGACGCAGCAACTGGGGGACGTTTGTTGGAATTTGATGTACCAGAGGGAAAGACTTTGGTGCAGCTGTTAGAGGTATTTGGTGAAGTACCGTTACCACCGTACATCACTACCTCAGAAGCTGCTGATGAGCAGTATCAGACAGTTTATGCTAAACAGCCAGGAGCGATCGCAGCTCCGACGGCAGGATTACACTTTACCCCAGAATTATTACAACAGTTGCGCGATCGCCAAATCAATCAAGCTTTTGTGACGCTACACGTTGGTGTCGGCACATTTCGCCCTGTGGAAGTAGAGGACGTAACTACCCATCAGATGCATGAAGAATGGATTGAAGTTACTGCAGCTACAGTAGAGCAAATCCGCGCCACTAAAGCTGCTGGCGGTCGAATTATTGCTGTGGGAACAACGGCAGTACGGGCTTTAGAAGGGGCGGCTCAATCTGGTAATTTACAACCGTTTTGCGGAAAAACAGACTTATTTATTTATCCTGGCTACCAATGGCGGGTGGTAGATGGTTTGATTACGAATTTTCACTTACCGCGTTCTAGTTTGTTGATGTTGGTAAGTGCCTTAATTGGCAGACAACGGTTATTGAATATATACAACGAAGCGATCGCTTTTGGATATCGCTTTTATTCATTCGGTGATGCCATGCTAATTTTGCCGTCAGCTGTGGGAGTGGGGAGTTTGGAGTAGAGACGCGATTAATCGCGTCTGTACAAGAATTAGGAGACGCGATTAATCGCGTCTGTACAAGAATTTGGAATTTTTTCTTTCGTGGTGGGTACTCTGACTTATGAGGAGTTAAAAATAAGTACAGGTCTGCTATTAATGTCTGAAAAATACCTATTTTCTCATTGGTTAAATTTATTTTGTCAGGTGACACTCGCTGGCTGTTCTGCATTTTTGATTTTGGCTGCACCGACAATTACTAATTTCCCTGTTAGCAAGCTGCTGGCAGAAACCGCAATTTCTCAGGATCTCGAAGCAGCTAGCTTTTTCCAGCAGGGAGTCACGCGCTATAACCGCCAAGACTTACAAGGTGCAGAATATGCCTTTCGCCAAGCGTTGCAGCGAGATCCTAACCTTGGGGCAGCACGGAATTATCTTGGTAATATATTTATGGAGCAAAATCGCCTGGATGTAGCTTTACAAGAATTTACAGAGGCGATAAAAGTTAATCCCAATTTTAGCGAAGCTTATTACAACTTAGGGTTAGTCTTGCACCGACAAGGAGAAAAAGATGCAGCAATTACGGCTTATCGCCAGAGCTTGGTGATAGATTCCACAAGGATAGCAGCGCTGTATAATCTGGGTTTGTTGCTATATGAACAAGGAAAGTCAGAGGAAGCGATCGCTGCATACCAGCAAGCAATTAATTTAGATAGCAGCAATGCCAATATTTATCTTAACTTAGCGATCGCCTTGCAACAACAAGGTCAAATAGAGCCTGCGATCGCCACTTATCGCCAAGCTTTAAAGCTAGATCCTAAAAATGCCATAGCCTACAGCAACATGGCAAATTTGCTAGCAATGCATGGTCAAGCTTCTGAGGCTATTTCTGTTTATCGGCAAGCTATTCGTCTAAATCCGAAAAATGCCTCAGCTTACTATAACTTGGGAGTAACTTTATATAATCAAGGCGAACTCAAAAAAGCCAGTGGAGTCTTGAAACGCGCTCACAATGAATATCGCCAGCAAGGCAACATTGAACAAGCCGAGAAAATTGAGCAGCTAATGCAGCAAATTGCTCAGAAAAGTGGGCAACAGCAACCTCAAGCCAGTCAAACAGCTACTCCTTCTCAGAGTTCAGATTCTACCAGTAATGTAATACAAACACCTGAACCACAGACGCCAAATCAACCAGAAACGCCCGCAAACCCTAGTGATGTGCCTGTTTCAGTTGAACCACAATCCACTTCAACAAGTCCCGGACAATAAAAAACTCAGAGTTAAGGCGATTTGCAAAAATGCAAAATTTGCCCTCATCCCCCACCAGCCTCTTCTCCCAAAATTGGGAGAAGGGGAGCGAATTTCAAAGTCCCTCTTCCAAGCTTGGGAGAGGAATTTAGGGTGAGGACTTTTGATTTATGCAATAAGTCTATTCTCTATTAAAAGGGGTTGGAGGTTAGGTTTGAGTGAAAGTTGCACAAGGCATAACTCCTAACTCCTAACTTTTTTAAATCGGCAAACGATTAATATCTTTATTGCAACCAATAACAACCATTGCTGAACCACGCTCTAAACGTTTAGTAGCGTCAGGATTAATTTGAAATTTCCCATCCTGGCTTACTGCTAGCAAATTTAAACCGTAGCGGTTACGAAGTTGAAGCTCAGTGATAGTTTTGCCGTGAAATTCATCAGGCACAATCAACTCTACAATACTGTTATCTGGGTCGAGGTCAAATCGCTCTAGGATTGCTGGTTTGGTAAGAGTACGCGCTAAGGCACAACCCGCTTCATACTCAGGAAAAACAACATGATCTGCTCCTACTCGCCGCAACAGTTTACGGTGAACTTCACTAGAAGCTTTAGCAACTACGTGAGGTACACCAGCCTCTTTTACATTTAGGGTGGTTATGATACTTTCTTGAACGTAGTTGCCAATCGCTACAATTACAGTATCAAATTCAAAAATTCCAGCTTCTTTGAGTGCGGCTGGTTCTGTAGAGTCTAGTTGCAAAGCATGACCTACGATCCCCTCAGTTAATGCTTGTGAAACTTGTTTTTCATCAATATCTGTTGCCAGCACTTGATAACCAAAATTGTGCAGTGTGGAACAGACGGATCTACCAAAACGACCTAACCCAATTACAGCAAATTGGTGGTTATCTTTACGTAAACTGCGAAAAAAATTTAATGATGATAGATTCACCCTTTTTATCCTTATAATGGCTCCCTGTATTTAGGGCAAAAAACGGTTATACCGCTTGAATTAAAAATTTTATTTTTGCCTTAGCATGTATATTTTATCAGTTTAGTCATTCGTCATTGGTCATTTGTCATTAGTTATTCTCCTCCTGCTTCTCCTGCTCCCTACTCCCTCTCTCTAACTATCCCACGAGTAAATTTTCTTCAGGATAGTGAATTCTGGTAGGGCGGGGGTCTCCTAGTACGGCAGACATCAGCAGTAAAATACCTACTCGTCCAACGTACATAGTTACAATTAATATCAGCTTCGCTGCTGTGGAGATACTTGCTGTTATACCTGTAGAAAGACCCACGGTAGCGAACGCTGATACCACTTCAAACAAAATTTGAATAAAATCTAAGTTTGGATCTGTGAGGCTAATTAGAATGGTGGCTAAAATCACGGTTGCTACTGAACCTACCAACACACCCACAGCTTTCAAGATTAAAGATATTGCTATCTTACGTTGATACAACAAAACTTCTTCTTTTCCCTGGAGAATCGTTTTGGTACAACTGGTCAAGACTCTCAGAGTTGTTGTTTTTATTCCTCCTCCTGTACCACCGGGACTTGCACCAATAAACATCAGTGCAATTGTAATAAATAGACCAGCGGTAGTCATTTTGCCAATATCGATGGTGTTAAAACCCGCAGTTCTAGGAGTAACTGATTGAAACCAAGCTACTAATATCTGGTCACGGAAATTTAGATAACCAAATGTTTCAGGGTTTCTGATTTCTATACAGAAAAAGGCGATTGTCCCTATTGCTAATAATATAATAGTTGTACTGGTTGCAACTTTAAAATCAAGTGATAATAATTGTTTTTTAAGAGATTTTTGGAAAATGCGATCGCGCAACCAAAGATACATTTCCAAAATTACCTGATAGCCAATTCCCCCAAAGATAATCAACATGGTAATGGTGAAGACTACTAACAAGGAAGACTGATAGCCAATTAAGTTATCTTTAAATAAACTAAAACCAGCATTATTCCAAGCATTAACGCTATGAAAAACCGCTAACCAAAGTCCTTGACTCCATCCATATTTTGGAATAAAAGCTGGTAGAAGTAAAAATATTCCTGTTATTTCAAAAATTAAAGTTGTGGCGATAATTGAACGGATAACTTGAGCACTCCCACTCATTCCTGGCCGGTCTAAAGCTTGTTGAATAGCTACCTTTTCTCGCAGGTCAAACTTGCGTCCAATTAGCAGAATCAGAAAGGTAGTGCTTGTCATATAGCCCAAACCGCCAATCTGAACCAACAGTGTCATAAACAACTGACCCCAAAAAGAAAAATAAGTACCAGGATCAACCACTGATAAGCCAGTAACACAAACTGCGGATGTCGAGGTGAACAGCGCCACAATAGGGTCGTTCCAAGTACCATCGCTAGTTGACAAAGGCATCATCAGCAAGATGGTTCCTATAGTGATGACAGCCAAAAAGCCCAGGCAAACTGTGCGAGAAACGGTCATAATTAATTCAAAATTAAAAATTACGAAAGCTAGATTAATATGGGTTGGCACATACTTGAATTTGTAGCCATATTTGGGATTATTGGTATAAATTCGAGCAAGAACAGTTTATTAAGGTAAAACTGAGAAATTTTTCCCAGGAGGATAAATCTCGGTTTACCTTCCCTGGAAGTAAAAATACCCTTATTTAATTAAAAACATACATGGTAGCCTACCTGTATGTTTTTTTTGAATTCTACTTCGTTTCAATACTACTTTTTTCATGAGTGCAACACTTTACCAGCAAATTCAGCAGTTCTACGATGCTTCCTCTGGTCTGTGGGAACAGATTTGGGGGGAACACATGCACCACGGCTACTACGGGGCTGATGGTAATGAGAAAAAAGACCGTCGGCAAGCGCAAATTGATTTAATTGAGGAACTGCTTAATTGGGCGGGTGTACAAGCAGCAGAAAATATCCTCGATGTAGGTTGTGGTATTGGTGGTAGTTCTTTATACCTGGCACAAAAGTTTAATGCTAAGGCTACGGGGATTACACTGAGTCCTGTGCAAGCTGCCAGAGCAACGGAACGCGCAACGGAAGCGAATTTGAGTCTGAAAACTCAGTTTCAGGTTGCCAATGCTCAAGCAATGCCTTTTGCTGATAATTCTTTTGATTTGGTTTGGTCGCTAGAAAGCGGTGAACACATGCCAGATAAAACTAAGTTTCTCCAGGAGTGTTATCGGGTATTGAAACCTGGTGGCAAGTTAATTATGGTGACTTGGTGTCATCGACCGACTGATAAGTTACCACTGACGGCAGATGAAGAAAAGCATTTGCAGGATATTTATCGGGTGTATTGTTTGCCTTATGTGATTTCTTTACCAGAGTATGAAGCGATCGCCCGTCAACTTCCATTAAACAATATTCGTACCGCCGATTGGTCAACCGCCGTCGCCCCCTTTTGGAATGTAGTAATTGATTCGGCGTTCACTCCCCAAGCACTTTGGGGCTTACTCAATGCTGGTTGGACTACTATTCAAGGGGCGTTATCACTAGGGTTGATGCGTCGCGGTTATGAACGCGGGTTAGTTCGGTTTGGCTTATTGTGTGGAAATAAGTAGAAACGTTCTTTGGGAAAAGATCGCGCTATTTCACTACAGCGCGATCGCCTGACGGGGCGACAAAAATAGCCAGCGAATTTTACGTAATAAACGCTCTTGAATATTTTTAAACGCAAAGGAACGCGGAGGTTAGCGCAGAGGTACGCAGAGTATTTATAATTTTAAGAGTTTATAGTAGCGGGAAACTCTAACCCCTTGTGGGTGGAGAGGGATAGCCACCCCGTCGCTTGGAGCATTAGGCATTGGTAATTCTTCCCCATTACCCCTTATCCCCAGAGGGGGCCCCACCATCCCCATGACCAAAAACTTCATCTGCTTGAGTTAAGTAATGCACATACAATTTTTAGGGTCGCACGGCTAGCTAGCTGTGCGCCCCTACCTTACACTTAATTAATTTAGACAATCACTACTGCTTGGGTGATTTCATTCAACGACTGTTACCGAAGCCCCTTCATTGGATGGAGGTATAGCGGGTAATTCAAGACAGTATCCAGCCCCATACACTGTCTTGATATAGCGAGGATGGCGAGGATCTGGTTCTAGCTTGGTTCGCAAGTGGCGAATATGGACTCGAATCGTTTCTATGTCATCATCAGGATCGTAGCCCCAAACTTCTCTGAGGATTTCGCTGGGAGAAACTGTTTGACCGTGGCGTTGCAATAAGCAGTGAAGTAACTCAAATTCCAAGTGAGTCAATTTCACCGTCTCGTTGAACCATATTGCCTCAAATCTTTCGGGAACGAGGGTTAAGGAGCCATAGTTGAGAATCTCACTGTGCTTTGCGGCTTGGGGAATCCGGTCAGTCCGCCGCAAAAGTGCCCGCACCCGCGCCAGCAGTTCTTCAACTTCAAAAGGTTTGGTGAGGTAGTCATCTGCGCCAGCATTGAAGCCTTCCACCTTGTCTTGAGTTTGACTCAAAGCCGTCAGCATTAACACGGGAATCTCAGAGGTGCGATCATCACGGCGCAGACGTTGGCAAACGGTAAACCCATCTACCTTGGGCAACATTAAATCGAGCATGATCAAGTCTGGTTGTAGCTGGAGAGCCAGCGCTTGACCTTTGATGCCGTCTTCAGCTTGACTAACATCGTAGCCAGCCATTTCCAAGTTGACGGCAACTAGTTCTGAAATCGCTGGGTCATCGTCTATGACAAGAATCCTCGGCATTCTTAAAAAATTATTACTACTGATTAAGGATAATTAACAACCTTTGATAGATACAAAGATTTTGGAATCGATTATGAAAAAGGTTTTAAATCTTACATAAATATTAAGATTAAATGACTGTGAAATCAAGACTCAATTACACGAAATCTTATAGTCTATGATGTGTTATACTCCCCCCTACAATCCGTCTTGGTTTTTACAAAACGGTGTGACGATGACTGTATACACCGCTTTGTGGGGAAAACGTTACTGGGAAATTACTGTTCAAGACCCAGAACCGTCTTATCACGAAAAAATCTTCATTGGTGGCCAAGGTGTGCCAATTTTTGGCTTGGTTGCCATCCCAGAAAACGCTCACAGCACAATTATCGGTACTTATGGCATTACCGGAGAATTAAAAACAGAATGGTTTTTGAGAGTGCTAGGACGTAAGGCTTACGCTCAAGGATATGCTCTGGTGTTATTTGATTGGCGGGCCCACGGCAAAACCGCCGAATTGTCGCCGACTCTGACTTCTGATGGTTTGTATGAGGGGGAAGATTTTGTTCGCATCGCCGCTGCTGCTAAGGCAATGGGATGTCCGGGGAAATTTTGGTTTACAGGGTATTCTTTAGGAGGGCAATTGGCGTTATGGGCGGTGAAGGTGGCTGGTGAGGTGATTAGGGAGCATGGAGATTTAGGATTAGAAGATAGCGATATTGGCGGTAGTATGGTGATTTGTCCGAGTTTGGATTCACAGCGATCGCTATCTTATCTGGTTACAAAGCCCTTCGGTAAATATTTGGAAGCAGGGATTGCCCAAAATTTAAAAAAACTGGCGTGGCGAATCCATGACGCCCATCCTGGAAGCCTTGACCCAGCGGCGATTGAACGGGCAAATAGCATTTGGGGTTTTGACAATGAATTGGTAATTAAGCAACTTGGTTTTCCTTCTGTGGAAGCATATTACCAAGCTAGTAGTGCTTTACAAGTATTACCGCAAATCTCGAAACCGACTTTGATTTTATATGCTGCTGATGACCCACTTTTTGACCCAGCCATTATACCGGAATTAGAAGATGCGTGCGATCGCAATTCAGCAATAGATTTGTTACTCACTCAGTACGGCGGGCATGTTGGCTATTTGAGTAGTAAAGAGTGCCAGCGCCAATTACAAGATTCTGACCCTTGGTGGGCGTGGAATCGGGTTTTAGAATGGTTGGAGAAACAGCGTAATTCGTAATTTGTCATTTGTCATTCGTTTTCGCAAAATCCAAAATCCAAAATTCCTATGAATTTACTGAACTTACTTACCGTCGGGGTGCTGGTGGTTTAGCAGTACCAATACTGGATGGAACTGGCTTGCGGATGCAGACTTTGGCAATCGCCGCTCAACAATGGGGATTATCGCCAGGGCAAATTGCTGCTCAATACAATTTGACTGAAACTCAAGTGAATGCAGCCCTCGCTTTCTATGCTACTCATCAGCAAGAAATAGATGAGGCGATCGCATCTGAAGTAGCTCTCGAATCAGCTTATAATGTCTAAGCCTCTGTTACATTTAGATGCCGATACATCAATTGTGGACTCGTGTTGTTTGGAAGCCCAAAAAAGTGAACAGAGTAGCTTGTTTTAACTACTTATCCTAAATAAACGATTGCAATAGAGAAGATGGATTGACCTAGAAGCTACCACAACATTATTGGTAAACCAGCAATAACAGAAGCAACACCTGTCCAGAGTGTAAAGCGCTCAATATCTACTTCATCCAAAGCAACGCTCATTTCCTTAATTGCTAATACGAGCGCTGTCAGTAGCAGCACAAAGAAGGTAAGGTACTCCAAAATAGTAATCATTCATCCTCACTATGTTTTGCAAAAAAGTAGTTCTAATAGGTTTTTAACAAGCTTTGTCAAGGTTTTTTTGTTCCAGATTTAACAATTTGCCAGAAAAATGATTTATCAGTGAAGAGATATCTACTTCAGATAGCCAAATCATGGTTTCATAACCAACCCGACCCATTTCTGGCTTTGGCCCCATAGGCATTTCCACCAAATATTCCCAGATGCCTGACTCAAATCGGTAGTTTTTTATAACGCCTTCCCCACCTACAAAACTTACTATCTGACCTTTACAAAACTTAGGTACTGGTAAAAAAACACCTACAGACATTCTTCAAAGTTCCTTTCAGTAACCACTGTCATAGTTAAAGTTGTAGCTAAAAGAAAATTTGTTATTCTCTGTCAAGGGTTTTAATGCATTCTCTTTCAGGAGATTTAACCTTGAGTTAAAGATAGTACATCTAGAGTAATAAACAGGCCACGTACATGTAGGGCAAGAAATTACAATATTAGTCAGCAAAAGCAATCACAGCTACTTTAACTCAGTATTAAGTAGTTATGTTTACAGTCCGACTTAACATCTAACAACTCTTTTGGCAGATTTTATCAAAAACAGACGCAGTTGTATAAACAGTGAGGGTAATCACCCGTCCTGAGCGTGTGAAGCATTGCGTTTTATATTTGTTTTTTTAAATTAAGTATTTGTTGACTATTAATTGCGACTAGAAGTTGAGAGATGATTATTCTTAATCGAACTGTTTACAGCCCATCTTTGTACCAATATACCCTTAAGGGGATTGAAATTTTTGGCGAGATATAAATAGTTCCTGTTTTGCAAATTTACTAAAGCTTGATGAAAAGATTTAAGATAGCAAGAGCGTGATGGTTCGAGTGCGGTTAACTGCAACGCTGCCAGATAATAGCCGAGAAAGCTGTTATCCTGCGTTGAACCCGCAAAGCGATAAGCCTGACGGCATGGCTACGCTTACCGCATTGGTGTAGCGCATAGTATAGTAGCGCTAAAGCACCAAACCAGATTCACCCATAATACTTGTGATAATTAAACAAACTACTAGAGTACAACTTTCTTGACTTTTTGACTCAATGACCGCTACTCATCATCTCTGGCTACCTGCACCGACAGATTTAACTCTATTACAGGATGAGATTCATGTCTGGCGCATAGACCTTGACCAACCAGAACTACATCTGCAAAACTTAGCAGCAACTCTTTCCAGTGACGAAACAGCTCGTGCTGAACGGTTCTATTTTCAGGAACATCGGCAGCGTTTCATCGCTGGTCGTGGTATTCTCCGAACTATATTAGGTCGCTATTTGGATGTCCAGCCCCGACAAGTGGAGTTTAATTATCAACGCCGTGGCAAACCAGTATTAGCAGATAAATTTACCGATAGTGGACTGGCGTTTAACTTGTCTCATTCCCAAGGGTTGGGTTTGTGTGCGGTGAATTGTACTAGCGAAATTGGTGTGGACTTAGAATATATTCGCCCGATGTCTGATTTAGAAGCTCTTGCCAAACGGTTCTTTTTAACGAGAGAATATGAAATGTTGCGATCGCTATCTCCCAACCAACAGCAAGAGGTATTTTTCCGTTACTGGACTTGTAAGGAAGCTTATTTAAAAGCAACTGGAGACGGACTATCCCAGTTAGAGCAAGTTGAAGTGTCGTTAACTCCCACAGAACCAGCCAAGTTACAGATAACTGAAAACTGGAGTCTTTTTGAACTAGTACCTACTAACAATTATGTTGCTGCCGTTGCTGTAGCGAATTTTGGCTGGAACTTAAAATGCTGGCAGTATTGATGTTGATTAAGCTCATCTCGTGGGTGAAACAAGAGAGATTTTGTGGACAAATGACAAATGACAAATGACAAATTACTTATCTTCCTGCATATTTCTGACAATTTTTGTCACCAGCTTTCTGGGTACAAATCTGACGCTTTTTGCAAGTAGTTTATTGATAAAACCAGGAATAACAATGGTTTTGCCCTTCATTAAGGCGTGAAAACCAATTTCGGCTACTGTTCGTGCATCCATCATCTTCTTACCTTTGAGCAACTTAGAGTCAGCCATTCCCGTTCTTTCATGAAAGCCAGATTCTGTTGAACCTGGGCAAAGAACTGTCACAGTGACACCTGTACCTTCTAATTCATTAGCGATCGCTTCTGAAAAAGATAAAATATAAGCTTTAGTAGCAAAATAAACCGCCATCAAAGGCCCAGGTTGAAAGGCAGCAGCCGAGGCGACGTTTAATATCTTACCATCACCTTGCTTTACCATATGCTTCACGAATAGCTTAGTTAAATGGGTGAGGCACACTAAATTGACCTGTAGCATTTCTAATTCAGTAGCTAAGTCTGTTTGATGAAATAATCCATAAATACCAAATCCGGCATTATTTACCAGCACATCAACATTAATATTGACTTTTTGCAACTCCGTGAAAATTTCTTCAGGAGCTGTTGATATAGATAAATCCTTAACAATAGTTTTAACAAAAATTCCAAATTCTTTTTGGAATGTAACTGCAATTTCTACAAGCTTTGGCCCGTTTCTGTCTACTAAGACCAGATTGTAATCATGAGCAGCAAAAATACATGCTAATTCGTACCCAATTCCACCGGCTGCCCCAGTAATAAGAGCAGTTTTTTTGCTCTGACCTTGATGTATTGTGTTCATGTAAGAATGTTAGTGAATTCAACTTGATGAAGCTGCGTTGCATTTACAGTGGTTCTCGTTCTACAATTAAGTGCGCGTAATATTTGAACTGACAAGAAATATATTAAGTTATTCCCTTTGCAGATACTTGTGTGATGCCTTAGATAGATGTATCAGTCCAAACGCAAATTTAGGACTTATGCATCGAATAAGTTGGGCATTAAAAAAGTTCGGTTATTTCAAACTACTAGCGTCTGGCTTTTGATTACTCACAAAAGCCAGCAGGTAAAATCAAACCTTCATGCCCGACACTAACCATTCTATCCTCAATTGCTTCTGTCAAGAGTTGAATCCTAAAAATTTACATTATTGGGCATAAAAAAACAGGGCAATATAATTGCCACTGTTGATGTATGAGTTGTTGCTGGCATCTGAAATATTAGCTATTCAGTAGTACTGAGTTTTAAAAAACATAGACTAGAAAAACTATTTTGTAGGGTGTGTTACGGCTTCCGTAACGCACCGAAAGTATCGTTATGTTCCTAACACATCCTACAGAAGTTGTGAATTCCTAAGCGATATTTAAGAAACCACTTTGAATCAAGTAGGCGGTGTAAGTCATAAACAATTGAGAGTTAATTGGAGCACAAGCAATAGAACTACCTGCTAGTGCATGGAGAGTATCTTGGCAGCTAATATGAGGTCTTCTAGCTTGCAAATACAAATCAGGAATAGTTAGTTGTTCATCAGACCAACGTTCTAGTAAAAAGGGTCGCAGAGTGTACAAAGGATTCTCAGCAGAAGTCACATTATTGATTAGCTCTAATTGCCATTGTTGATATGGAATCATCTCAACGGAATAACCAAAAGAGCGTATCCACTCAACTAATATTTTCAAAGAGACTGGTTGAGGATGTTGTAAATTGAAAGCCTTACCTATAGATTCTTTTTGCCGTGATAGATAAACAATGGCTTTACTTACATAATCCACAGGTGACATATCCAACATATAATCTACATCAGGGAAACTTCCCATTTGTAGACAGCCCTTGGTCATCAGATTGATAAAGTCATGTGTATTACAAATGCCTGTTTTGCTATCACCTGAAATCAGTGGTGGTCTGTGGATAGTTACAGGAAGTCCACGGTCACGAGCAATTTTGACTAACTTTTCAGCTACCCATTTTGTTTGAGAGTAACCAAGATAAATACCCTCCCAATGATTGAATTCATCCTGTTCTTTAACAACTTTACCAGCATAAGCAGTGGATTCAAAAACAGCAACGCTGGAAACGTAATGTACAGGCTTGACTTTAATTTGACAAGCCAATCTCAAAACTTCCTGTGTTCCTAAAACATTGGCTGCCTTCAGTGCTGAGTAAGGAAAAACATAATTTAACAAAGCACCACTATGATAGATAGTATCAATATTGGTAGCTAAAATTTGAAACTGTTCAGAGCCAACACCTAACAAAGGCTGAGATAAATCGCCGACAATAGGAATAATTCTGGAATTAAATTCTTCCTGCCAAATTGCATACTGCTGCAAATTATTTTGGAGTTTGCTTTTGCCTTCTTCAGCATTAGCAGCACGCACTAAGCAATAGATATCCGCATTGGTTTCCTGTAGCAATTCCCGGATGAGAAAAGCTCCTAAAAAGCCTGTTCCGCCAGTCAAAAAGATGTTCTTGGGTTCACCCACAGGCACATTAGATGCAGCATCAGGATGGATGGTGGGGTCAAGAACAGTCTCAGCACTTAAATCTAAAATAGAGGGTGCAGCATTGACATTAGAGGATGTAACCACTGTATCTTGAACTGGTGAACCTTCTTGTACTTCTTCAGCTAAACGCTGTGAAAGAGCTTCAATATTTGGGTAATGCCACAAAAGCAACGGAGATGGTTGAAATCCGAGCAACTTTTCTAAGTTACTTACTAAAATCATTGCTTGAGCGGAATCCAAACCATAGTTTTCTAAATGTTCTTTTACATCTATTTCATCAGTTGCTACTCCTAGTAACTTAGCTAAGTTAGATATCAAAAATATTTGAATATCGTTTGCTGTGAAAGACTGTTTTATAGTCATTTTTAAATCTCCAACAATGATGTAGAACGAACAGGGTGATATTGACTGTAATAATCGGAAGTTTGCAGCCCTTGAATTTTCAAATTTTGAACACGATACAAAAAGGCTGCACCAGTCATAATTTGATTAGCAACATCAACTACCTGACGATTATTAGGTTCAGACAAGTAGGAACCGCGTACCCAGTCATTGAAACCGCCCATTGCCGGGCCACACCAAATTTGATAATCGACTTCTCTACCTTTTTCACCAGAACTAGACCAGCGAGAAGATAATCCTAGATACCAGCGAAAAATTAACGCCATTTTCAGTTTAGGATTATTGACTGCTTTCCCAAGTTTCTCAGGATTCTTTTGGGACAAATAAGCCGCAGTTCCTTCCCATACTTCGGCAATAGTTTTGCGAAAAACTTGTTTTTCTAATTTCTCTCTTTCTGTCAAAGGAATCTCTTCAATAGAATCATAGGCGCGATAGAGTTCAAATAATTTCTGCGCTCGCATGGGGAACATTGTACCCCGTTTGAGAACTTGCAATTTGACTCCCATTTCAAACATATCTGCTGCCGGGGCCATTATCATATCAGCCATTTCTGCTTGGGCTAATAACTTTTTGGTATGTTCACAAGCCCCAGATTCAACGCATGACTGATTAATGGAACCGGTCATTACATAAGCAGCGCCCATCATAAAGGCTGCTAATGCTGATTGTGGTGTACCAATTCCCCCTGCTACACCGATTCTAATGGGTGTTTGGTAATGATATTGTGCTTGAATTTCATCGCGCAAGGCAATAATAGAAGGTAACAAACAAACCAAAGGACGGTTATCTGTATGACCTCCAGAATCAGCCTCGACGGTAATATCATCAGCCATCGGAACTTTAGTTGCAAGGGTTGCTTGTAACTCAGTAATTAATCCTTGCTCAAGAAGTTCTTTGAGTATTCTTGCTGGCGCTGGTTGCAGGAATTTAGTAGCAACTTCTCGGCGAGAAATTTTGGCAATGACTTTATTTTTGATTTCAATTTGATTACTGCTATTTAAGCCCAACCCAGCAACACGGTAATAAACAATATTGGGGGTTAAGTCGAGAAATGCAGATGCTTCTACTGTTCTTACTTGATATTTGAGATATAAATCCACGGCCCGGCGTTCAATCGCAGGTTCATTGGGACTGTGAATTAAATTGAATGCATAAGGGCCTTGAGGTAAAGCTTGTTGAATGCGATTTATGGCTGCTTCCAAACGTTCTGGAGTTAAACCACCTGCACCAAAGGAACTCAAAATTTGCTCTTTTCCGAGTGCAATTACCATTTCTTCGGAAGCAATTCCGCCAGCCATTGCGCCGGTAACGTAGGCATATTTCACTCCATGAAAGGAGAGAAAATTGGGGTCGCCAAATTGTTGAATGCGGATTGGGGCTGCAAATGTCAGCAGTTCTACTTGTGCTGTTGTGCCATTATCACCAGGGGATAAATAACCCTCGTTAGTGACACCGATTTTTCCGGCAACTTTCACGATGTAGCAGGGTTTATTTAACACCATCAATTTATCTTTGATGGTTTGTTTCTCGAAAGATACAGTTTCTAAAGAACCTTTCCAAACCTGATTTTTGTTATAAGACCAGGCGGAGAAATTAAGGCCATTATCGTGTTTACTTAGTACCGTATCTACGGTTGTCACGGCAGTTATCCCTCGGATTACAAGCAATGGATGATAAAAGTGAAGGGTGTAGACTATAGGGGTCTACGTTTTTTTTACGAACCGCAGAGGCGCAGAGAGCGCAGAGTAAGGGAGTTATACCAATTCTCTAGATACACGTAATAATTTTTTAACGAACCGCCTTCTCTACGAGAGGCTTCCGCCAACGCGTAGCGTCTCGTAGAGAAGACGCCAAGGGCGTGAAGGAAGAGATAAGTTAAGAATTAGTCGGTGCAAGTTGAGAGAGAATTGGTATGAGATATTAAGATTCTTCGTTAAGCAAGTTTTGGGCGCAAGCTAGTTGCAATTGAATGATTTCGCTCATTTGTTGACTGTAATCTTGTCTAGCTTGTAAGAAGGCAGTGTGTGCTTTAGTTATTTTTGAATTATTTGCATTGAGCTTTTGATACTGTGTCTTATTTAAATCGAACATGCTGATGATGCTACTAATTTTTTTAGTTCTGACGGGTGGGGAAGAAAGAGGGATTGGCTGTTGAATTGCGTTTGACTCAGAAGATTGTAATTGTTCTCTCGTTTTAAAAACGTTATCAATGATATTTTTCGGTTTTACTTCTTCTGGCTGAGGCAAGATGTTAGAGGAGTAAGTTTTTTCTTGGGTTATTTGGTTGGAAGTATTAAGAGAATCTGTGATTTCAAATTGCTGGGGATTAGGTATGTTTGGATGCGGTTTTTTGAAGCGATCGCACTTAATATCCTCAACCAAATCTTTAACAATCTGGCGATTTCCGTCGCTCAAAATTGTAGCAGTAATTGCTTTTCCACCCAAGGTAACTGTTCTCAATGTTGCTTTATTTTGATTAGCAGTTTCTTGGGCTTTGCTGTACAACGGAGATAAATCCACGTTCACCTGATGACTGAGTAATTTTGCTAATGCTTTAACCATTGCAGCATGATCATCCATCCCTCTACGATTTAGAGAGACTGTGATATGTTCTTGGTTGCCGAGAATTTTATCAATCCATCGTGAACAGACATTACCTGCACCTGCTTCTAAAAATATTTTGACTCCATCACCGTAGACACGATTAACTAATTGTGGAAAATCAAGTTCTTGGCACAATCCTTTGGCGATATTGTGAGCGATCGCATCACTTTCAAGTGCAATCGGTTGATAATCGGCGGCAGAATAAAAGACAATACCAGGAAGATTTTGTGATGGTAAGCTGTTTACCTTCTTAATTTCCTCGAACTGCGATCGCATCGCTTCACAATGTATCACATGGTCGAAGGGAGCGGGGAAAGAATTGCAACCTAAAGTTGTAATCACTCGCTTACAGGCTGCATCATCACCAGCAATTAAGACTTCTTCTGGTGTGTTGATTTGAGTTAAGTAAACGTGATTCTCATGTTTCAGGCATTCTCTAACTTGCGATGGAGTCGCCATGAGAACATAGGTATTCCAAAAATTGTTGTTTGGTGAATCTGTTAATCCCCAATATTCACGCACGGCATTTTTCGGCCCAGATAACTTATCGCCAAATAGAGGTGATGAGTTTAAAGTGTTACTTCCGCCTTCAAAATCACTCCAAACTCCTTGGGCAACCATCATGCTAGTTTCACCCAAGCTATATCCAAAAACACATTGCGGCTTGACTTTAAAATCGTCTCGGAAAATTGCCGTCATGTATCTAGCAAAGGCAATTTCACTTTCAAACATTGCCAGTGAATCATCTAACAATTGCTTTTCGAGAGTTTCTAGTTGCCTGGTTGTCAATTTAGGCAAGCTTCTGGGATAAACTAACTTTTCCACATCGGCAGCCCGATTGTAGAGATTGTTACTTTTTAAGTCCTCGAAAACTTTCGGAAATAAGCGAAAAACAGTCCGACCAATGCCGATATAAGAATTGACTGCTGCGGGATAAACATAAGCAACTGCTCCAGTTTTACCCAATGGTTTCGCTGTGAAATAACTTCCTAGAGGTGTTTGCCAATCTGTGCCGTTATCAAAAGCATTATTTACACCTTTGCGGGCAGATTCAATTTCTTTGAGTAAATCTTTTTTGTTACGTCCTGTGATTGATAAGACGTATTTTGCATCAGAATATCCTTCAAAGGTAGCGAATGTTTGGCTGGCGGTAGTAGATAAAGAAGAACTGGCTTCAATAGATTTTTGGAGATGGTTAAGTAAATCTGGTATGGTGGAGCGATCGCTAACTGCGATAGGGAACAGATGAAAAGGCATTTGTTGCAAATATCTGTTATCGCGCTCCTCTTGGCTGGGTTCCTCCGATAAGATTAAATGGGCGTAACTGCCATCTATACCCATGCTATTAATTGCTGCTATTCTGCGTGTGCCGCCTTTATCGACAAACCAAGGTCTTGATTCCATTGCCACATAGAAAGGGCTACCTGACCATACTTGCGGTGTTTTGACACCAGACCATTTGGGGGTGGCGGGAATATACCTGTAATAAAGACAGAGAGCGGTTTTGATTAAGCTAGCAATTCCCGATGCTGTATAGGTGTGACCGATATTCGCTTTAACGCTGCCCAATGCACAGTGCAAACCATTGCCCACTTTCGGATAAGCTTGCAGTAAACCTGTAATTTCCGCTTCATCCTCTTGGGGAATCCCACTACCGAAGACTTCCACATAGTTAACCTCTGTGGGTTGAATCTCTGCCATCTCGAAAGCTTGTTTGCAGACATTGCTGATAGCTGAAGCATCAGGTTTTACCAGAGTGTTACTCAAAGTAGAATTACTTTGTGCGAAACTCATGGCATCAATTACTGCATAGATGCGTTCATTATCTTCCTTAGCAGCTTCGTAGCGCTTGAGGACGACAGCACCCGCACCTTCACCAACCGTCCAGCCATTGGCTTGTTGGTCATAACCCAACGTATTGACACCCGTATTAATTGGGGCAAATTGACTGCGGAACAAGACATTTTCCACACCACCAGCTAAATCCACTGCACCAACAACCACTGCGTCTACTTCTCCTGTAGCGAGTAGCATTTGGGCAACTTCCAACGCTTTGAGGGCAGAATTTTCGCCAGCGCTGATGGTGAATGCAGGGCCAGTGAAATTCCACAAAGCTGAAATCCGGCTTGCCATGATGTTGGCAATGTGACTTACATATTCGCCGATTTCTACTGGTTGGTGAATGCTATCTTTGACAATGGTTTCCAGTTGCGCCAGTTGTTCAGCAGGCAAAGAAATTCCTTGGTTGAGTAAGCCATCTTTAACTTGCCAAGATAGATTCCATCTTTGCTGTAGCTGATGCACAGAGAATTCTGTCTCGGCGGCGACAATCACAGCCACATTGCCACCCTCCTGTAGTTTCGCATCTTTCACGGCGCGATCGCTAACTTTCAGAAGCAACAATTGTTGTGGGTTTAACTTATCTATCTCATTCGGTGGGATTTTGCACGATAAAGTATCGATTTCAAAATCTTTGATATATGCCCCTACTGGTGCTTTTCCATCTGTTAAACCGTACTCTTTCAGGACATTTTCTTGATTTTCTATCCCATGCCATCTTTGAGGCGGTAGGGAAGTAAAATGTTGTGTTCCATCATAAATACTACGTTCAAAAGCATCTAAGCCATTGCAATTACCGAAAAAGGCATCCATGCCGACAATGGCGACTTTGGTAGGTGGAACAGGTGGAGTTGATTCAACTGATTCTGTTGTATTTCCTTGTTCTAAAATCAGATGAGAATTAGTGCCGCCAAAACCAAAAGCACTGATAGCTGCCCGTTTGATTGGTGCGTTATTATTAGGCCATGCCGTAGCTGTTCTAACAATTTTGTCGGCAGAAATTGTACTATTTTCTGACGCTAAAGGTTCAGAAACATTCATGGTTGCTGGAATTACACCATGAGACATACTCAAAATCACTTTAGTTAAGCCAACCATGCCAGCAGCAGTTAGCAAGTGACCAGTATTTGCCTTGGCAGAACCTACCAGAGGTGCAGCTTGATTTTGACCAAAAAATGTTTCGATGGAGTTGAATTCGGTTGTATCTCCTAGCAATGTGCCAGTGGCATGACACTCTAGATAATCAATAGTTTTTGGATTAACTTTCGCCTCATTATAGGCTCTTTCAAAAGCTAAGATTTGCCCTTTAGGATTAGGACTCAGTAAATGTTTACCTTTGCCATCATTCGATAGTCCATTACCGCAGATAGTAGCAAGAATATTATCACCATCTCTAACGGCATCAGAATATCTTTTCAGCATCACCATCCCAACACCATCGGCGGGAATTAGCCCTCTAGAAGACTTATCTAAGGGGCGGCTGATGCCGTTTTCTGGATAACCTTGAACACCGGAAAATAACATCCGCACAAATAAGGAATCTGCACAACTGATGGCTCCAGCTAACATGACATCAGCTTTGTGTGACCATAAGTAATGAGATGCTAGTTTAATAGCATAAAATGAGGATGAACAAGCAGCATCTAGACATAAATTAATCTGGGATAGAGATAGAGCTTGAGCAATGATAGATGCTGGTAAGCCAGATATCATCGCATTGTACAAAGACGCTTGAGTTGCAGTTGGGAGAGCAGCTAAATCAAAGTCTTCATACTGCAAAAGTTCTCTGACAGCAGGGGTAATAGCTTGCTGGTAAATTGGAGAAAATAATTTGTTAGATAATTTTGTTGGGAATGACAAATTACCTAAAATTACGCCGCATTTTGCCAGGACAGTTTGATTACCCCAATAACCACTGTGTACAATTGCTTGTTTAGCGGCATATAATGACCACTTGAAGGTGTTATCTAAACCATTAACAAATTCTGATGGTAGATTGTATTCGGAAGGATTAAATTGAAAATTGCGGATGTACCCGCCTTTGAGGGAATAGCTTTTGTCTAGTGTACCTTTAACTGAATTATGAAAAATTGTCGGATCTACTCCGATTTCTTCAACTGTTGCAGAGGATGTGGAATCTTTTTGATTAACGATGTTTTGCCAGTATTCTTCAGGATTTTTAGCATCGGGGAATAGGCATGATAATGCGATGATGGCTATTTTTTCCACGATTTATATGCTCCGAGTTTGGGTATTTAGCAAGAGATAATTAAAAGGCAGGATTTACGCTGTTCCCCAAACTTTCAAGATGCAACTTAATTTTGATACTTTGTAGTAATAACCTTAATCCTTACTACAACATTTCATTAATTCGCAGCAAATTCTCTGCGTTCCTTTGCGTTTCCCTTTGCGAACCTTTGCGTTTAAAATTAAACCCTCAATTCGCCACTAGCTTCTGAGCATTTTCATTGACCAAATAATGGCATGAGCGCCGAGCATTCGTGAATATATTTTTCCTTGGCGGTCGTGTATGATAAAGTTAGCGATCGCACTACTTGGTGTCTTAGATTTTACTTCACAAGAAACGTAAAATGTTTCGTTATGTGGTATCATCTCAAACTGTTCAAACTTTTCTACTTTTCCTGGTAAACAACCTTCTTCATGAAAGTGTTGTGTCCAAATCCATAAAGCGTGCATACTCAAGTCAGTTGTGTAAGGATTTACCCATTGGACAGGGAATTGTCCTTGTTCCTGTGCGCTGAGTTCTGGCCAAAGACATTCTGTTGTAATTTTTTCAGAACTGATGTTTAAAACTCTTTTGATTTCCTGAAAACCGGGGCCGTGAAATAATGTAGCCCCACCATTTTGGTAAAAAGCTTTTCCTGTCGCAGTGATGATATTATCTGGTTCGAGATTGAAAGATTCATAGATGGGTGCATCTGGGATTTCACGCTGGAGATTGAGTTGAGCACTAAAATGAAAATGGGTTTTTCCTTCTGGGTTTTTACTCGAAATTTTGGCTTTGAGTTCGATTTTTTCAAGATTAACTTTAGAAATTTCTTCTATTTCTAGAATATATTCCTTCGCTAATGTCTCATTGAAAGTAATCCCCTTCAAAACTTTGAAGTCTTGGTAATTAGACAACCGATAACCGGGATATAATTGTTCAGAAGCATTAATAATCCAAGTCATAGCACAAGTTGCTGGTAAAACTGGAGAACCAGCAATAGTATGATCGTGTAAGAATGGATTAGCCTCTAATGTCATTTGGCGACGGATACGATAGGTTCGCAGTTCTGAATCTAACTCCACCGCCAGGGGAACGAGTGGACTACCAATAACAACTTGTGCGGTTGCATGATTGGTATTATCCATTTCTTTAACCAGCATTTGTGCGCCGACTGCAATAGGAATTATTTCGATTTTTCGCTCTTGAAAAATCTTCTTTAACTCTGCTGTCACCATCCCACTATCCCAAGCACCCCAGTTGATAGCGACTACATGACATGAGGGATAGCTTTGCTTAAATATATGGGCTGATTTGTTCAGAATTTCATTTGCGATCGCATAATCAGATTGTCCGGGATTTCCGTAAAAGCCTGTTACTGAAGAAAACAAAACTAAATGCTGAAGTTGATTAGGATTGATGCAAGCAAGCAGGTTTTCTAAACCTTGGACTTTGGCGGTGTAAACTTTTTCAAAATCATCTTCTGTTTTCTTTTCAATTAACTTATCCGCTAAATTTCCAGCACCATGTATGATACCTGTAATTGACCCAATATTAGCCAGCTTTTCTTGTAAAGCCTGCGTATCTGTGACATCGACGCTGATATATTCTGCTTTAGCTCCGGTTTTTTCAATTGCTGCTAGGGTCTTTTTAATTTCACGGCTGGAGGTAATTTTGTTATATATTTTTTGCACATTCATGGGTGTAGGCTTCTCTCCTTGAGAAAGAAGATTTTCCATGATGCATTTTTTCAATGCGGAGTCATCACAATCTTGAGCATAATCTGGCTCGGTTTCTAATAGTTCGGAGCGACCGAGGAGGATGAATTTGCCGGGTTGCTGTTGGGCTAATCTGATAGTACACTCAGCCGTAATCCCTTTTGCACCGCCGCTCACGACAAAGACAGATGATGGACTAAGCTGGGCTGTTTGTGTCATAAATCCTCTGATATTAATTCGTAATTCGTAATTAAGAGATGCTCTAGAAAACTGGTCACAAGTTGTTTCCTATCTCTTCCTCTGTCTCCTCTGCGTTCCTCTGCGCTTTACTCTGCGCCCCTTTGCGTTTAAACTCAAACCCTCAATTGTCCACGAATTTACGAAACTTGTACTTAGATGTTAGCGTTGCTCACTAAAGGAAAATCTCACGCAGAGGCGCAGAGGCGTACAGAGAAGAGATTTTTAATCGGCGATAATGGTGACTCGTCCTTGTGAACCATACCCAACTTCATTGATATAAAGGTTGGGGTCATGAAGCTCGGCGATAATGTTTTGTACTGACTGTTTGGCATCAAGTCTGGGACTTAAATCGATCGCACGAGTAAACACCTTTGGCCATTCCCATCTCAGGGTTTTGGTTAATCCAAATAAACCAGCGCCGATCGCACCGAAGTTAACTTTGTACTCTAATCCAAAGGCTCCATCAAGGTGAGCAACTGTGCAGAAACAACTACGTCCATGCTTTGCAGCTTCGTTTAGGGAAGGTTTGAGGTGTTTCGCCATCAAAAATACGTGCTTGACGATCGCCTTTTCTGATTCGTTATAAGAAATACTCCCGGTGTGATTTGCTACAAACATCGGATGGAGATGGATGAAGGCCCCAATCACTCCGCAGTGAGATGCGATCGCTTGCAATTGTTGTTGAAGATGTTCTTCACTTAAGTTTGCTAAGGTAACACGGGTTACTCCTGTGGGTAAAGGCGCTTGTTGGGCGATGAGCGATTGGGGGAAGCTGATAACTACTACTTTCCAGCCTTTCTCGATTAGGGATTCGGTTAATTTATAAGTGGTGAGGGAACCATCATCGGTAATTAAACCGATGTGTCCCTCTGGTAAGGTGAAATCCAAATAATCGGGCTGTGGTAGACTTCTGAGTTTGACGAGATGGCGCTGGATATTATGTTCTAATTGGGGTGGCTGCTGGACAAACTCAGGCTCATACTTTTTTTTTTCACCTCCAGCTAACTGCTGTAGGTAATCGACTATTTGACCGATGGTGCGGAGTTCTCCGAGTTCTTCGATATTCGGTTTGGGTAAGTTGGGGTACATTTCTTGCATCGCCCCTAAGATTTCTACCCGTTTAATCGAGTCAATCCCTAAATCAGCCTCCATGTCCATTTCTAGTTCCAGCATCTCGACTGGATAGCCCGTCTTATCGCTGGTGATGGCTAATAGGGTTTGACCTAAGTCTGCAAATTCATCAGTTACAACTGGTTCTGTGTTGAATGCGACAACTATACTTGGTTCAGGTGAAGTGACTACCTCAACTACGGGTACAGTCTCTACTACAATCTCGGTTGCTTGTTGTACTTCGTGAATTGCAATTTCTACAGAAACACTTTTGGAAGCCTGGGATTGCAGATACTCTACAACTTGACCGATGGTGCGGAGTTCTGCCAGTTCTTCAACGTTTGGCTTGGGTAGGTTTGGGTACATTTCCTGTAGCGCCCCCAGGATTTCTACCCGTTTGATGGAGTCAATTCCTAAATCAGCCTCCATATCCATGTCCATTTCCAGCATCTCGACTGGATAACCAGTTTTATCGCTAGTGATGGCTAAGAGATTTTTATCCAAGTCAACAATATCGATGGTTGCGCCAGATACAGGTGCAGCAGTTGTGGGTACTGGTTCCGGGGTGAATGCGACAACTTCGTTGACTAGAGGTGAGCTAATTTTGACTACAACCTCGGCTTGGGGTTCTGCAACTGGGACAGATGGTGCGACTACAGGCTCTACTGTCTCGACAGTGGCGAAGTGAGGAGTGGGAAGTGGGGAGTAAGAATTTTCAACTACAGGCTCTACAGCAGCCGAGAGAGGTTCTTGGGTAACATTTAAGCCATTTTTAGCTACAGGCTCAGTTACAGGCAAAGGTTGGCTTTCTACTATCTTGTTCGGTGCATCAGTAACAGTTGTTTCTGTGGTGAACGGAGTGAAATTGCTGAGTTTCTCTGTTAGTTGAGTTGCTCCCTCACCAGAGATGATTTGAGAATACTCTTGCTGTATGAGTTGGAAAAAATTTTTAGTATATTCCAGCTGCTCTTGAAGATATTGCTCATGGATGCGTAGGGTTTCACCTTGTTGGGAATGAAACTGCATCATGCTACGCTCTAAGCTTTCCATGACAACTAGCTTCATTTTGGCAGTTTCGGCTGTCGATTTACTTTCACTCAACAAAGAATTTTGCTGCTGCATCAGTTGGAAAAACGCTTTGGCGTATTCCATTTGATGATTGAGATAAGTACCGTGAACTTGTAAATTCTCGGCTTGATTTTCCTGGAACTGTGTCAGGAGATATTCTAAACTTGCTAAAAGTTGTTCGTAATTTGTAAGTTTTTCTGGTGTTGGTTGCATCTTAGATTCCTGGGCTGGTTGTGAAAGGGTCACAGGATTCATTTGTTGCTCAGTTTGAGTGATGACACCGTTCATTGTTGCGGTGGATTTTTTATGTCCGTTAGTCTCGATCACTGCTAAAGGTGGAGTCACACCTGGGCTGCTAAATAAAGGAGCTGCTTCAGAATATTCGGGGGTGGGTAATGTGACTTTATGCCCATCCTGCAAAGCTTGAGCGAAAGCATTTTTCGTTTTTTCGGATCTGTAGTTTATCCCGTTTAAACGGACATTTAATGTCTTCTTCGTCTCAATTGGGGGGATAGTTTGGGGAAGTTGGTAAGGATCGAGGTTATTCAAAGCCAAACCAATCACACGCAACTGCACAACTGCTTCCCGCAAAGAGCGATCGCTATTCTTTTGAGTGCTGGGGTTCAAAGATACAGTAATGTGAGGGCGATCGCCAAGAATCTCTTTCACCAAGTTGCTAAGAATTCTCCTCGGCCCAAATTCCACAAAGCAAGTACCACCCGCCGCATAGATATTTTCAATTTCCTGTTTAAACAGTACTGAGTTGGAAAGGTGCGTTTCCAGGATTTTTTGAATACCTTGGGCTTCTTTGGGATACTGCTTACTGGTAACGTTGCTGTAAACAGGGATTCTGGGACTTTGGAATTTGACAGACTTGGTAGCGATCGCAAAGGATTTCTGAGCGAAGGCGATTAGCGGTGTATGGAAAGCTGCGGATACAGGTAACAATACAGCTGTATATCCTTTCTCGTGTAAAGCTTCTCGAACTCTCGCTATTTCTGCGGTAGGCCCAGCCAAGACAAATTGAGTCGGAGAATTTTGATTAGCGATCGCAACTTGCGGAAAATGTCTGATTACTGCTTCGACTTTGCTGATGTCTTCTTTGACAGCCAGCATACTACCCGCATCATGATCCGGATCTTCGGGTGCAGCCATTGCTTGACCCCTAGCTTTCACTAAGAACAAGTAATCTTCAGTACTCAAAACCCCCGCAGCCCATAGCGCTGTGAGTTCACCAAAACTATGTCCCGCCACAAAATCTGACTTGAACCCAGCTTGTTGCAGAATGCTGTACATCCCTGCACTCAACACCCCGATGGCTGGTTGAGCGTATTCTGTGCGTTGCAAGGCAGCAATTTGAACATTTTTTTCTACCTCTCCAAACACAGGATGAGGGAAAACGATTTCTGATAGCGGCTGTAAATTATCTTTGAGCAACAGGCTATCCATATAACCATGAAGACGGCGCATCAAAGGGAAATTCATCACCAGTTCGCGCCCCATCTCCAGGTATTGCGAACCTTGACCAGAAAATAGAGAGACAACTTTTCCGCCCAACTCCATACCAGAGGCACGGTAATAAATCCCTTGGGGATGTTCCCAAGATGCTGCTGTTCCTTTGTGTTTCAGCCAGTCAATGCTAGTTTGCAGCAACTTGCAAGCTTCTTCGAGATTCTCAGCTACAAACCCAAATCTGGCAGCAGATAGGGGAATTTGTTGTGATTTGCATTCCTTGACTAATTGTGCGTAATGTGTGGGTGCGTCTGGCGATACTCCTGCGGAGTCACTTCGTGAACGCAACTTACCTAAAATCTCTTCCGATTTGCTCAACAATTGCTCTACTGTAGGAGCAAACAACAGCACTTCACTAGCTGCACCATGTAAACGGTAAGCGTGGTTTTGGTCGGCTTCATATTCTTCCAAAACAACGTGATAGTTAGTTCCGCCAAAGCCGAAAGAACTTACACCTGCGCGTCTGGGTGCTTCTCCTTCTGGACGAATCCAAGGTCTGGTTTCGGTATTTAAATAAAAGGATGAATTTTTAATGTTGAGTTTGGGGTTCGGCTCGGTGATGTTAATTGTCGGCGGTAATACTTTGTGATGTAAAGCCAAAGCAGTTTTAATCAAACTCGCTGCACCCGCAGCCGCTTTTGTGTGTCCGATTTGTGATTTCACACTACCCAAAGCGATATGCTGCTTTTTGCGATCGTGACCATCAAAGTAATCTTTTAAAGAACCGAATTCTGTCGGATCTCCAGCCATTGTACCAGTACCATGTGCTTCCATCAAACCAACAGTGGCGGGAGAGAAACCGGCATCTTCATAAGCGCGTTCTAAGGCTTTAACTTGACCTTCTTTGCGAGGAGCATAAATGCTCTTGTAACGCCCATCGCTGGAAGTACCAATACCTTTAATTACAGCATAGATTTTATCGTTGTCTCGTTCAGCATCTTCTAACCGTTTCAGGACAATCATCCCGATACCTTCACCCAACATCATCCCATCAGATTTAGCATCGAAAGGTTTGACATTTTCACTAGGAGAAACCGCCGGTGTTTTGCTGAACGAAATGTAAGCCATGATGGTGTTATCGGTATCAACACCACCAGTCAGCATCATGTCAGAACGATGTTCAACTAGCTCACTAATTGCCATTTTTAAAGCGCCGAAGGAACTAGCGCAAGCAGCATCAACTACGCAATTCATCCCGCCAAAATTGAGGCGATTGGCAATTCTACCGGCAACTACGTTAGCTAACATTCCAGGGAAAGCATTCTCATCCCATTTCACATAAGCGCTTTTGATTTTATCAACGATTTTTTGGGTATCTTCGTCAGATAAACCACTGCTTTTAAGCGCTTTTTCCCAAATCGGATATTCCAATCTGGCAGAAAGTGGCATTCCTAATTGCTTGGCCATAGCCACGCCTAAGATTACCCCAACCATCTCGCGGTTAAACTCACGTTTTTCGCCATAACCTGCATCTTCCATCGCTTCTTTCGCAACTACTAAACTTAATAGTTGCGATACATCAGTGACTTCCAAAATGCTAGGTGGTATGCCGAATTCCATCGGGTTAAAATCTACTTCGGGAAGAAACCCGCCTCTTTTGCAGTAGGTTTTATCCTCAGTAGTTCTGGGATTCGGATCGTAATAATCTTCAACACTCCAGTGAGTCGAAGGAACATCAGTAATACAGTCAATTTTGTTTACTATATTTTGCCAGTATTCCCGCAAATTTCTGGCTTGAGGCAATAGAGAAGCCATCCCAACGATAGCTATAGGATTGTGTTGTAATTGTCTGTTAATTTTGTTGATTGACACTGATTTATCTAATTTATCTGACTTCATTTTTTTTTCCTCTATAGACCTCATCACAGCCTTTTCACAATTATTGATAAGGCTCTCTAACTCCGCTAAGGCAGTATCAATTGAATAAGCAGACATAGGGCATAGTTAGTACTGTGGATTGTGTAGCTACAGTAATTTCTGTTGCCTACTAAATAATGAAAAACTCTCGTCTTGTAAGCAGCTAGCTATCTTATCTTTGCTAAATGCTTGTCTTGAAATCGACACCACACGATACATACTGCCGGGGTAAAGCCTTATGTTTCCAGGCGATTTTGGCACACTCACACTGTGATCGCAAAAAAATGTTATCCAACGCTAGACTTTTGATATTGTGGCAATACGTCAATCAATTTTGGATTTTAGATTTGCGTTAGCGTTAGCGAGTAATCCAGCGTCTTTTAAATTTGTTCCACCCACCATAAGTGGAGGACGAACCAAAAAAATCCAAAATCCAAAATCTAAAATCGCTACGGTCGATGACGTTGTTAAAACTGGTAAAATACTCTTGGAGTGTAATAGCTGCTTGACCAGTGAATTCAATCCATTTGTAATAGTAGAGATTTTGAGCAATGGTATCTTACTGGAGCGAGGAAAACTGAGGAGTAGCTAAGGAAACAGAAACGTTTTTTACCCTAAACCGTTTGATTATCTAGCCTAAACACAGCAACATAGCTCGTGTTAATAACAACGTTCTGTATCTCAATCAATGTCATAGCTAGTTTTACGTCCAGGATAATATATTTTATGGTATTTGACCCAGTAAAGTTGACAAGTTCGTTACAGAAAAGACACCATCTTTAATCCGAATTTATGCAAGTTAGAAAAATAATTAAACAATTGCTAGGTAATGACCAAACAGTTATCTTTAGTTATTTTTTATTTAAAAATATCAATGAAATAACTAGTTTGTATAACCACTTTAAAGCATTGAATTAATAAAAATACTAACATACTTTACAGAAACTAAATCATTCCTTTAAAGTTATTTTATAAATAACCATATATTCTTACTGATATAAATTTTGAATAAAATTCAGTATAAAAGTATAATTTGTGACTACATAAATATGTGATGAACTTTGATATTTACGGGTTAAACATAAATATTCTCTTGATTAAGCTAAAACTACAAATCTATTGTTTAGTAAGTAACAATTCAATGAATACATAGATAAATTCAATAACTATAAGTACTATTTATCAGAAAAACATCATAATTGAGTCGAAGTTTTTGGTTATTTTTTAATATAAGTCAAGTTAACAAGCAAAGTGGTTATTTATAAAGCAAACATTAATTTTTAATATGTTGCTTGATAAACATAATATGGGTTAAATGGGTCTTCAGTAAAAAGTAGACTGAAGCAAAGCTAAGATTTTGCCTCTCATTTACCAACTGACCCGCTTTGCAATTAATTACAGTGCTAATAGCTTAAGTACGGGTAATTGATGAATTGCCGCTATTAAAAATCATTAGAAGAATGTCTTATATTACACAACCTCGATCATAATAATCTGTTAGTAATAACAAATCTGCTTAATAATTAACTATTTGTCTGTATTCAATTGCTAGACAAGAGATTAGCGATCGGTACATTTTTTCAGCACCTAATCTTACTGTGATGAAATATTTTAGTGAGAGAATCAAGACTTATGCAAATAAAATTAGTTGACAATAATCAATTTTTAGCCCATACTTAATAACAAGTTTATCCAGTTTTTTATCTCGTTTTTTTAGCGCTTCATTGTTCTTGAAAGTTAAGTTTTCTGACTAGCGCTATTGTATTTTACGCTACTGGATTAGATATCAAATTAGGATATAACTTAGGAAGCTTTGAAGTAACACGCCATTAAATCAATTCGCAATTCGCAATTCGCAATTCGCAATTACGTTTTGTAACGGGGATTTAACCCCGACACAAAACAAAAGTGTCTATAGAGACAGGGGACTTAAACCCCCAAACTTTGTTAATTTTCACGCCACAATAGTAAGTTTGGGCGGTAAAAGCGTACAACAATTCATATAAAACCAATTTAGACCTATCCACTTGATTAAGGTAGAAAACCTAGAGGAAAAGCCCTCTTGGTAATTGGCGGATGAGTCTATTCTAATCGACTAAATATAACCAAGTTATCCCCTAAAAAAGCAGAATTGGAATGAAAATATGGCAGTAAATAAAGAAAGTCGATTATTCACAAAACCCGTAGGTAGATCGCAAGTAATTTTAGCAGCTTCTCTGACTTTAGCGGCTGGATTAATCGCTTTCTATAGTTTAGTACCCTATTGGTCTAAACCGAAAGTTGTGACATCGCCAGCGTTTCCTCCCAAAGCTGCCACGCCTGCAAAAGTTGCTGTGACAGCCTTGGGACGTTTAGAGCCAGAAGGCGAAGTTACTTCTTTGACTGCTCCCGCTTCCAATAATGGGGTGCGAGTAGATAGATTGTTGGTGAAAGAAGGAGATGCGGTTAAAGCAGGGCAATTATTGGCCTATTTAGAAAATTATGGTCGTTCTAAAACCGCATTGCAACAGGCTTTAGACCAACTGCAAGTTGCCAAAGCTAAATTAGCGCAGGTGAAATCTGGAGCTAAAACCGGAGATGTCGATGCTCAAAAGGCTGCGATCGCCCGTTTAGAGCCACAATATAAAGGGGACGTTGCTACACAACAGGCGACAATCGACCGCATCCAGGCAGAAGTAGACAACGCTCAAGCTGAGAACGATCGCTATCAGCAATTATACAAACAAGGTGCGATCGCGGCTTCTGTAGCAGATAGCAAAACTTTGCAACTAAAGACTACACAACAACAACTAACAGAAGCTCAAGCCACCCTCAAGCGGACTGAAGACACATTCCAAGCACAACGTAAGCAAGCACAAGCACAACTCACTAGTATTAGTGAAGTACGTAGCGTAGATGTTCAAGTCGCACAAACCGAAGTCAATAGTGCAACAACTTCTGTTCAACAAGCAAAAGCCGACTTGGATTTAAGTTACATCAAATCTCCTATAAATGGCAAAATTTTGAAAATTCACGCCAAAACCGGAGAAGTCATCAGTACCAACAAAGGATTTGCTGAGATAGGTAAAACATCTCAAATGTATGTGATTGCAGAGGTGTATCAAACCGATGTTCAAAAAGTGCGTGTAGGACAAAAAGCCACAATTACCAGCACTGCATTTACTGGAACAATAAAAGGAACTGTCAAAGAGATTGGTTGGCAAGTTGACAAGCAAAACATCTTTAGCCTAAATCCTGGTTCAGATACAGACCGCAGAATAGTTGAAGTGAAAATCTCCATCGATAATCCCGCAGATAGTGAAAAGGTCGCTCGTTTAACTAACTTACAAGTGGATGTCGCCATTCATATTTAGTCATCGGGTATATGTCATTCACAAATGACCAATGACCAATGACAAATGACCAATGACAAATAATAAATAAATCCATGATTTTCAAAATCCCTTTAGCATGGCTACAGCTAGCCCAGCAAAAAGTTCGTTTATTAGTAGCTGTAGCCGGTATTGGTTTTATTGTGCTGCTCATGTTTGTGCAACTTGGTTTTCAAGATGCCCTCTATTCCAGTGCAACCGCAGTCCATCAGAATCTCAAAGGAGATTTATTTTTAGTTAGTTCGCAATATAAATCTTTGACCTCAAATCAAAGTTTTTCGCGGACTCGTTTATACCAATCTCTGGGGTTTGATGGCGTAGAGTCAGTTAGCCCCATGTATTTGCAATTTGCCAAACTGAAAAATCCGGCAACTGGTGAGAAATATTCAATATATGTTATTGGTTTCGATCCGGGTAGACCTGTGATAAATCTACCGGAAGTTGAGAAAAATTTAGATAAACTCAAAACTCCTGATGTCATGCTTTTTGACCGGGGTTCTCGCCCAGAGTTTGGCCCAATAGCTGAAAAATTTAATGCGGGAGATACTACACAAACAGTTGAAATATTTCCCTTCAATTCATTAATTGGCTATAAAGTAAGAATTGGTGGCTTATTCACATTAGGGCCTTCCTTTGGGGTAGACGGCAATTTACTTGTCAGTGACTCAACTTTCTTAAGAATAAATCCCAATACTCGTCCGGCAGATATGATCGATATTGGTTTGATTTCCCTCAAACCTGGTACTAATGCAGAAACAGTACTGAAAAATTTACAAGCAACTTTGCCTAATGATGTCCAAGTTTTTACCCGCCAAGGCTTCATTGATTTTGAAAAAAAATATTGGGCTGTCAGAACACCCATTGGTTTTATTCTTAACTTAATGTTAACAATGGCTGCGGTTGTTGGTGTAGTTATTGTTTATCAAATTCTTTACAGTAATATTGCTACACAGTTCGTTGCTTATGCCACTTTAAAAGCCATAGGTTATGCCAATAGTTACTTACTAAATGTAGTATTTCAGCAAGCTTTGATTTTGGCAATCTTAGGTTATATTCCAGGATTTATTACTTCTGTTTTGTTATATACTTTTGCCGCAGAAGCAACTAAACTACCAATATTTATGACCACTAATAATGCAGTGATTGTCTTAACTTCAACAGTTTTAATGTGTATAACATCAGGAGCACTTGCTATCAATAAACTCCGCTCCGCAGATCCGGGAGATATTTTCTAACTGATTCCTAGCAGCAAAATAACTTGATTATTTTGCCACGATATAGACTGATAACTAAGTATTAGCGCCGCCTTTCCACAGAAAAATTTTTCTTATGCCAATTTTAGATTAAAAGTATTTACCAATATAGGACTAATATTTGATTTTTGAAAAGATACGTAGGGTGCGTTAGCGATAGCGTAACGCACCAAACCCTTAAGAATGGTGCGTTACACAAAACGCTAACGCACCCTACAAATACCTAATTTTGTTCAAAAATCAAACCGGATTCCTATATTTAAATTTGGTATTACTTAAAGTCTTTTATCTAACAACTCAAATTCACCTATTTAACAATAATTTCGATTTTATGAACCTCAAAGACAAAACTCTCTTAATTACCGGGATTAATGAATTTGTCGGTTTGCGTACAGCCGAGTTAGCCATAGCGCAAGGGATGAAGGTTCGTGGACTACAAAGTTCTACAGAACAGAACAAACAATTACAGAATTTAGGTGTAGAGGTAATTATTGGTAGTATAACTGATTCTACTATTGCTCAAAAGGCTTCTCAGGGAGTAGATATCGTTTTACATACAGAGCAAATTGCCGAAGAAGCTGGTGCAATTAAGCATTTTCGTGATGTTAATGTTGGCGGTACTGTCAACATGGCTAAAGCCGCTAAACAGGCTGGTGTCAAAACATTTGTACATCTATCTAGTGTAATGGTTTATGGTTTCAATTATCCTGATGGTGTTACAGAATCTGGGCCACTATCTGGCGAAAATAATCCCTACTGTCAAACGAAAATAGAAGCTGAAACCGCAGTTTTAGAACTGAATAATCCTCCAGATTTTGGTATCATCGTTATTCGAGCCGGAGATATTTACGGCCCAGGAAGTATCCCCTGGATAGTCAGACCAATTCTGATGATGCGCCAAAAATTATTTGCTTGCGCCAATGATGCAAAAGGAGTAATCAATCATGTATATATAGATAACCTGATTGATGGCATCTTTCTCGCAATAAAAAAAGAAATCTACAGTGAAATATTTAATATCACTG
Source organism: Nostoc sp. ChiQUE01b (assembly GCF_034531255.1). Lineage (NCBI taxonomy): Bacteria > Bacillati > Cyanobacteriota > Cyanophyceae > Nostocales > Nostocaceae > Nostoc > Nostoc sp. ChiQUE01b. The sequence goes on from NZ_JAVRBM010000022.1 coordinate 95,562, forward strand.
ACGGACAAGAAACTTCGTGGAAAGAGTATTTTATGCGTTTAGCAGCAATGGAAGATTTACAAGCACCCCTTTCATTATCGAAAGATGAAATTAAGTTGTTTCTAAAGCTACGTGTTCAAGGACAAAAGCTTTTTCGGAAAAAAGTTGATATTCTACCAGAGTCTATAGATTTTATGACTCGTCCTTACGCTTGTTCCATTGCCAAAGCCCAAAATCTGTTAAATTACAAACCAGCAGTTGACCTAGAATTAGGTATGCAGCAAACACATGAATGGCTGCAAAAAACAGATATTCAAAGCTTGATGAAATAGTTCATATATTTTTGGGAATTCAGGAGTCAGGAGTCAGAATTCATAATGATTGCAAAATGAATAACCTAGAAGACACTTGATTTACTTGAAATCATTAAGCTTGGTATCAAAGTATTCTGAATTCTGACTTCTGACTTCTGACTTTTTACGTCGCGTCTACCTAACTACGATTAAGCAGAAAAGAATCCATAAATTTTCCGAATACTTGTTTTCTATGAGTAGCAATCAGCCACGATTGAGCATCGGATTACCTGTATACAATGGTGAAAAATTTATCAAAGAAGCTATAGATTCACTCTTGGCTCAGACCTTTGAAGATTTTGAACTAATTATTTCAGATAATGCATCTACAGATAAAACTGAGGAAATTTGTAGAGCATACTCCGAGCAAGACCAGCGTATTTGTTACTACCGCAATGACAATAATATCGGTTGTGCTGGTAACTTTGATCGCGTCTTGAAACTGTCTTCGGGTGAGTATTTTAAATGGGCAGCCTATGACGATCTACATTCTCCAGATTTTATCAAGAAGTGTGTTGACGTACTTGACCAAGATCCTACCATAATCTTGTGTGACTCCCAGGCATATTTCATTGATGAACAGGGGAATTTTATCCAAAATTATGATATCAAAGTCAAGGCAGATGCACTAAAACCACAAGAGCGTTTTCACGAATTGCTGACGAAGCATTTATGTTATCAATGTTACGGGGTGATTCGTACTAGTGCTTTGAAAAAGATACCGCCTATGGGTGGTTATGGTAATGCAGATGGAATTCTCTTGTTAAGACTTGGTATTATCGGTAGGTTTTATGAAATTCCTGAATACCTGTTTTTCGTTAGAAGTCATCCGCAACAATCAATGAGTATGTTTTTCCCCAATTATTTGTTGTTAACAAATACAAATCAAAAATCATTCTTGAGTATGCTGCCTGATTTTTATGGGTATACAGTGTGGTTTGATTCAGCAAAGAAAGGGCAAATTTTATTGCCACATTGGAGAATGATTTGGGAGTATATATTCTCCATCTGGTGTTGTCCTCTGAGTTTATATGAGCGGCTGTGTTGTCATATAAGTCTATATCAGCAGTTAAAAGGAACAGAATATCTTTTGCTGAAAGATTTGCTAAATGTGCTGCAAGTACTTTGGAAAGGTTGGAAAACAGCATTCATTAAAAAAGAGCAAGTCATTCTTTGAAAGAATCAGTTCGCAAATAAAAGCTGACTAACACAGCTTTCTATCAACCCCAAAATCCCCTATTCTGACTACAAAATTATGCTGAAACTCTCTCAACTATCTCGTGTTTTGCTTGCTACTTTAGTAAGCATCAGCTTTGCTAAAACTGCGAATGCCGAGCCAACTGCAACACTTAACGTTGTAGTAAATGGAATACATCACAAAAAAGGTGAGATTTGCTTTCGAGTTTATGCAAATGAAAAAGGATTTCCTATGAGTAGTACTAGTGAAGCTCAAAGTGGCTGCGCTAAAATTACTGGCACTTCTGTAAAAAAAGAATTCTCCGGTTTGAAGCCTGGAACTTATGCTGTCGCTGTGGTTGACGATCAAAATGGCGATCGCAAACTCAATAAAGACTTTTTTGGTATTCCCAAAGAAGGTTTTGGGATTTCTAAAAATCCAACTGTGTCTATACAAACAGGTACACCAAAGTTTCGTGATGCCAGTTTTGTTGTAAACAAAAATACAACAGTTAATATCATCATGAAATATTCGCTGGATTCGTAAAGGGAGTGGGGAGTGGGGAGTAGGGAGTAGGGGAAGCAAGGGGGACAAGGGGACAAGGGGACAAGGGGACAAGGCGACAAGGGGACAAGGCGACAAGGGGACAAGGAGATAAACAAAACTCCTAACTCTTAACTCCTAACTCTTAACTCCTAACTCTTAACTCCTAACGCCCAATCTTTTATTCTGTCGGAGACTAAAAATTTAATGGAAGATTTGGCAATATTTCTGTCTAAGTCTTTGATGGGTTGGCTGGTTATTCAGGTGTGTTTTACGCTTGTCTTTATATGGTATCTGCGCTCGTCTAAAAAGAACTTATTATCAGACGATCAGTTGCCCAAAACTGCAGTAATTCTTTGCTTACGCGGAGCCGATCCGTTTTTGCCTAGATGTTTGCGATCGCTCCTAAATCAAAACTATCCACAGTATGATTTAAAATTAATCGTTGATAGTCACGAAGATCCCGCTTGGAAAATTGCTAGTGAAACCATCACTGAGCAAGAAGCGACTAATGTCCAAATCAGCCCTTTGAGAATAGTACGCAACAGTTGTAGTCTCAAATGCAGTTCTTTAGTCCAAGCTATCCGTGAATTGGACGATTCTTATAAGGTGGTTGCTTTAGTAGATGCTGATACTATAGTTCATTTGAATTGGCTGCGAGAATTAGTTAGTCCTCTAGGCGATGCGAAAGTCGGGGCAACAACCGGTAATCGTTGGTACGTACCAACTGGTAGGTATTGGGGTTCTTTAGTGCGCTACGTCGGCAATGTGTCCACAGTAGTGCAAATGTTTATCTTCCAGATTCCTTGGGGTGGAACTTTGGCTGTGAAAACTGAAGTACTTCGCCAAACAGAACTGCTAGATAAGTGGGGACAAGCTTTAGGCGAAGATTTTATGATGCACGACATTTTGAAAAAACATGGTTTTCAGGTAAAGTTTGTGCCTTCGCTGCTAATAGTCAATCGTGAAGAGACTGATTTATTCAACTTAATAGACTATCTCAAGCGCCTTATCCTTTTTTCTCGACTGTATCATCCCCGTTGGTTGGCTCTTGTGAGTGAAGCTGTTTCTAGCATTTTGTTTCCGACTCTACTGAGCATGTTAGTTCTAGAGTCGCTGTTAGAGGCAAAATGGGAAACTGCGGCTGTATTGTTAGTCTGCTATGGAGTTTACACTGTCGGATTACTCTTGATAATGCTGGTGTTGGAATTAGAGATACAGCGAGTGGTTCGCTCTAATAACCAGGCGATCGCCAAATTATCAGCTGCTACAATCATTAAAATGTTGATTGGGATTCCCTTAACACAGTGGATTTATGGGTTAGCGATGCTATCATCCCTGTGGACATCAACAGTTACCTGGCGCGGTGTCAGCTATCGCGTGAAAGGGCCTTGGAATGTCCGCTTAGTGGAATATCGCCCTTATCAATGGTTGGATCAGCCGATTAATAGCAAGGTTTCTCTTTGAATTAAATCGCTAGATATTAACTAGGGTATGAAAGTTATTACACTAAACATTCCCTAGTCTTCAAATTATATTATCTTATATTTAGTAAAACTATATTAGCTATAACCCTTGTAAAAATATACGTTTTTACTTGTTGATTACCAAAACGTCTTGACATTTCTGGCAAGGGTTTAGACAAATATATTAAGGGGAATTTTGACTTAGTATTTTGGATGTTTTGATAGTTTTAACCCAGGTTTATTTGAAAACACGGCCTAAGCCTCAAAGCATCTCTTCTAGAAGCAAAGATGTCAGAATCTATTGCACACAAACTATAAGCACTATAAACATCCTATTCACAACCGAAAACTTCAGCTGTTTGACAATGCGTAAATCCTTAGTCTAACTGTATTAGTGGGAATTTATGAGCCAAATAATCAGGATGCTCATGAAACATTTGCTGCGTAAATCCTAAGTTAAAAACCAGCAATTTTGTGAAATATTCCCCTTGATTATGACTAAGCAAAAACTTCGCATTGCACTGTTTACAGGGTTGTACGCTCCTTTCTTAACTGGTGTTTCTGTTGCAGTTCACCAACGAGTTCGTTGGTTGCTAGAGCAAGGACATGAGGTTTTTCTAATCCATCCCCAAATTAACGATCGCTATCCCAAAAATGTAGGCGATCGCCCCATGCTCGGTTTAGAGGAAATTCAATCTTTTCCCAATTTTTCTGCTTACGCATTCCCTACAGAACCACTGATATTCTACAAGTCTCTTCCTCAACCGTTGAACTATCGGCATTGGAGCGATACCAAGTTGCTGGAGAAATTCAAACCCGATATTATCGTGGTTGAAGAAGCAGCCCAAATGAGAGGTTTATACTCATTTTTCTTGCAAGGTTATGGTCGCCCAATCGGCACTCAATACGCAAAACGAACAGGCACACCAATAATATCACTCTTCCATACAGATATTGTTGCGTATATCAAATATTACTTTGGAGATCGGTTCTTCAGTTTGGTTCGTCCCATTATTCCCGTTTTAGTCAAGCAATTTACTGAGTCTTATGACTTCAATTACTTCTCTTCTAAAGAACAACTGACTAAATACGAAGAACTGAAATGCCAACGTGCTGAATACGTCGCTTATCAAGGCATCGATTGCGAAAAATTTCACCCGCGAAACATCTGTTACGATCCAATTCCAAATGATAACCGGCCAACTCTTTTGTTTGTCGGACGCATCACACCCGAAAAGAATGTCAACCAATTACTTGATATATTTCCAGTCATAGCTGCCAAAATTCCTGATGTCCATCTGGTGATTGTTGGTAGTGGCCCGCTAGATGAAGAGATCCGCGAGCGTGCTAAAAAGTTTGGAGCGGGTATTACTGTATGGGGTGAATCTCATGGTACGGAACTTCTGGGTTGGTTTGCTAGAGCAGATATTTTTGTCAACCCCTCTGTCACCGAGAACTTCTGCACGACAAATAATGAAGCATTAGCATCTGGAACCCCTGTAGTTGCTGTTGTTGCACCGTCAACCTCAGAACAGGTATTTCCTGGTCGTAACGGTTTCCTCGCCCAACCGAACAATCCTATAGATTTCGCCCAAAAGGTAATTGCGATTCTGGAAAATCCCGGTTTGAAAGCAGATATGACTAGACAGGCTCGCCCCTCTATACTCGAATTTGATTGGTCGGCATGTATGCAAAAATTAGAAGACAAACTCTACCAAATTGTTGAAGGATCGCAGAAGGTGGAGGTAGGTACAGGCAGTAGAAGACCACAGCGATAAAAAATATGGCGATCGCTAGTATTTACAGTATTAGCGATCGCTAATTAGTAACTTTGAGTTTGACTAAGGCTAGTTAGTCCAATGGTCTGGAGTTTAGACTAAATGGTGGAAAAAAGCGGTCAGCCCTATTTCGGCGGAAATAAACAGACCATGTTGCTGGGAGAATCAATAGTCAGGTGAAAAAAGGACAAGTTTTAGGTAATTGCTAGGATTTGAGAAAAACTTGTCCATCTCAATTCGGGCTTACTCTTTTGGTTTACCTTTAGATTTGTGAGAGCCAAAACTGTAGACCATTGCTATTTTCACGAGATCGAAATAAGCCGGATGATTATCTTTATTGACAATTGCTAAAGATATCGAGCCTGCAACTAAGATTACCAAAATTGGTGAGAGTGTTTCACCATTGATGCCGTTATCTTTATCTGACATGATATGACCCCCTGTACCTGTAATTTGAAGCCTTTGGCTGAATGGAAATAAACCAAAGGCTTTATCTGAAGCAACACCGTAAATTTGTATCAACGCCAAGACTCAAAAATCATGGCGATCGCAAACAAACAAAATAACGAGACTGCAACTCGTCCAAACCAGATCCAGACACTAATAGATAGCAGGCTTTTAGCGATTGAGAATGCGCCGAAAACGTGAAACACAACAAAAGCGATCGCAAAACCAACCAAAGTCAACAGAAAATACTTCAATCCTCTTCCAGTCAAAGTTAAAAGCTGATTTTGGTTTTCTTCATGATTAGTTTTCATACTTTTTTTCCTGTCTTCAGATGGGAGTTGAGCAAGAGACTTTTTATCGTGTTTGTTACTGTTCATAGAATTTACTCCGGGAAAAAAAACCTAAGCAAAAAGCCGGCGTGTAAGAATACACCACCGGCTTGTAAATTTCTCATTTATCAAAAGCCAAATGTCTTCAGAAAAATAGATATTGAATTTGATGACTTCACCAAGCTAGCAGTCTTCTTAACTGTAGATAGCTCTGGCGATGTAGTGCATTATTTCCGATTGTGGAAATGCCTACAAGCTATCCAAGTTTCAAGAATGTGTTCGTGTAATTGTTGGATTTCTTGCAGTTCTTCTTGACTCAACTTGTGACGGTGGCTAATATGACCACTCAGTTCTACGATAGTTTCGTATTTCCCTTTTTTACTAGAAATAGTTAACTGGCCGTGTTGAGTTTCCGACAAGGTTTCAATCAGCAGAATGCTCATGTGAGAAAAGACTAGCGGTAACTCAACTGCATACAAATGTTTGGGTTTTCCTAAAATTTCTGGGCTGCCTGTTTCTTGTGGTTTCAATGTAGGTAAGGTTTCTGGGGATTGTCCTCCTATTTTCAAGACGGTTTTGATGGTGTTAGAACTCCTGATAAAGTCTGGCAGTCGTGAGAAGCTAGTCATGTTAGTTCCCCCCTAATGTTGGCTGTTGAGTTTAGACCTATATTTGTATCTCACATATAGATATCTATGTATAAGATAAGCATATCTACCTTAAAAAAGCAAGCCTTTACAAGAAATATTTTTTAATAAACATCCAATCTTGTAAAAATATATATAGTTTTACCGAAAATTTATCTCACGTAGATATAAACAGTTATACTGTAAGTAGGTTTTTATACAAAAAAGATTTTAATTAGATGGTTTGACCCGACAAAAATAGACTACATTTTTATTTTTTGGGATAAAAATATAGCAAGACACTGAGGAAAAATTGTGTAGTTACTGTAAAATCTAGCAAAATGCTAAATAAAGCTCTTTTCTAAACTTGAGAGTCATGCTATAAAAAAATATTCTCACATACTGATAACTCAAATATATTGTGTGGAGCTGAGATTGTGTGGAGCTTAGATGAGATGAACAGCGCAGCTGATATGCCTTTGGTTCCTGATGATTTCATTACAGGAGTCGCCAATAGTCGTGGTGTGACGAAAGCAGAGCTAGATGCCTTATTGTTAGCATTAAAAAATTGTTCTGGTGCGGAAATTGCCAAGAAACTGGAGATTTCTCAAGCGGCGGTGAGAAAAAGATTAGGAGAAAGCTACCGCAAATTAGGTATAGAAGGGAGCGGTAATAAAAAAATTTATAACCTGAAACAGAAGCTATATGCTCAGTACCAAGGTACTTATGAAAACGTGATTTCTGCAAAAGAAGACTGGGGTGAAGCAGTTGATGTAGACGGTTTTCGGGGTCGAGATGCAGAAATTCAAGATTTAGAGGAATGGATAGTCGGTAATGATTCACTGCGGTGTCGGTTAGTAGCAGTGTTGGGAATGGGTGGAATTGGTAAGACTGTAATCGCGGCTAAAGTTGCCAAAAAAGTCCAGCCAGAGTTTGATTATCTGATTTGGCGATCGCTCCGCAATACCCCATCATTAGATGACATTCTCACCCAACTTTTACGTTTTTTACCTAATGATTCAGAAGATTACTTAACAGGTAGTGAAAATGACAAAATACTGTCACTAATTGATACTTTAAGAAAATATCGATGCCTAGTGATTTTAGATAATGTCGAATCAGTGCTACGCAGTGGCGAAGGCAAAACTGAAGAATGGGCTGGTGAATATGAACCTGGATATGAAAACTATGGCTACTTTTTTAAAAAGGTGGCAGAAGCATCACATGATAGTTGTTTATTACTAACTAGTCGGGAAAAACCAAAAGAAGTAGCTGCCTTAGAAGGTAAAAATCTGCCAGTCAAAGTTTTACAATTATCGAGTCTGAATTTAGCAGAAGCTAGGGAAATTTTGCAGGATAAAGGATGCGATTGTACTGATGAACAATTGCAAGAACTAGTCACAAGATATTCTGGCAATCCTTTAGCCTTAAAGATAGTTGCTACTACAGTTTATGGCTTATTTAGCAATAACATTACAGAATTTTTAAAAGAAATTCAAGAAGCAAACGCTGTCTACGGAGATATTCGCACGCTTTTAGATACGCAATTTAACCGCTTGTCAGAATTGGAAAAACAAGTGATGTATCGGCTAGCGCTTCATCGGGAATATGTTTCTCTGACACAACTGAAAAATGATTTCAAAACTACAGACGCCGAGTCCAAAATACTGGAAGTTATTGAGTCATTGTTACGGCGATCGCTAATTGAAAAAGAACCAACCGCCAGCAGATTCCGCCAGCAATCTGTGGTGATGGAATATATCAGTAAACGCCACATCGAACAGTTTGCTGATGAATTGAGCGAAAAAAAAAATTGGACTTTGTTAACGCCCACCCTTTAATCCAGGTGCGATCGCTTGATTATATCCGACATACACAAGAACGGCTGATACTAGAACCCGTTAAGCAAAAGCTAATCAAAGCTTTTGGTACAACAACACAACTAGAATCTTATTTACGGCGAATGCTTGGGACTTTACAGCAAGAGTCGCCCCTAAATCAAGGTTATGCAGCTGGTAACTTAATCAATCTACTGCGACAACTCCAGATAGATAAATCCCAGCACGATTTTGAGATTAATTTAAGCGGGCGTGATTTTTCTGGTCTGACTATTTGGCAAGCTTATCTCAAAGGTGTCAACTTACAAGACACCAGCTTTGCCAATACTGATTTAACTGGTTCCGTATTCACAGAAACCATGTCTAGTATCGTTTCTGTGAGATTCAGTCCTGATGGCAAATTGTTTGCTACAGGTTTAATGACCGGAGAAATTAGGCTATGGCGCACTTCTGATACTAAACAACTTCGCATTTATACAGGCCATAGTGGCTGGGTTTGGGCTTTTGCATTTAGCCCAGATAGTAAACTCCTCGCCAGTGGTAGTGCTGACTACACAATTAAAATCTGGGATGTGCAAACAGGTGAATGTCTACACACACTCAAAGAACATACCAATAAAGTTTACTCAGTAACTTTCAGTCCAGATGGTGCTTTTTTAGCTAGTGGCAGTGAAGACCAAACTATTAAAATCTGGGATGTTGCTACAGGAATTTGCCAACAAACACTTCTTGGTCATGATAATTGGGTGTGGTCAGTTACCTTCAGACCGCCTACAACTACTAACAATACTCCTTTAATTGCCAGTGGCAGTGCCGACAACAAAATTAAGCTGTGGGATATCAACACAGGTAGATGCTTGAAAACGCTGAATGGTCATAGCAGTGATGTTCTTTCTGTAGCCTTCAGTCCCGATGGGCGAATACTAGCCAGTGGTAGTAGAGACCTCACCCTGAGACTGTGGGACGCAAACACAGGTAAATGCGAGGAAATATTGCCGGGACATAGTAAAAAAATTTACTCTGTACGATTTAGTCCCGATGGGCAAACCCTAGCCAGTGGTAGTGAAGACAGAACTATTAAACTCTGGGATATCCAACGGGGTGAATGTTTGAAAACCTTACAAGGTCATTATAGCCAGGTATGGGCGATCGCTTTTAGTCCAGATGGTCGCACTCTGATCAGTTGCAGCGACGACCAAACAGCTAGGCTGTGGGATGTAAATACAGGTAATTGCCTGAATGTGTTGCAAGGATATACCCGTGATGTATATTCAGTAAAATTTAGTCCCAATAGTCAAATCCTGGCCAGTGGAAGGGATGACTACACCATCAGTCTGTGGAATTTACAAACAGGAGAATGCCACATTCTGAGAGAACATCAAGGACGGATTCGTTCTGTAGCCTTTCATCCCAACGGGCAAATACTTGCTAGTGGTAGTGCTGACAATACTATCAAACTTTGGGACATCACAGATATTCGCCATAGCAAATGCATTCAAACCCTCACAGGACACAGTAACTGGGTGTGGACAGTTGCTTTTAGTCCTGATGGGCAAACCCTAGTAAGTAGTAGCGAAGACCGCAGCATTCGCATTTGGGACATTTCTAACGGTGAGTGCCTGAAAAAAATTAAAGGACATAGCCATTGGGTGTGGACAGTGGCGTTTCACCCTGATGGTCATACTCTGGCAAGTGGTAGCGCTGACAGTCAAATTAAGCTTTGGGATGTCGCCACCGGAGAATGTATCCAAACTTTCACAGACCATCAAGACATGATTTGGTCAGTAGCATTTAGTCCAGATGGGCAACTTTTAGCCAGTGGCAGCGAAGACCAAACTGTGAAGTTATGGAATCTTAGCACGGGCGAATGTATTCAAACTTTAACAGGGCACGATCAACAAGTCTACTCAGTGGCATTTAGTCCCAATGGGCAAATTTTAACTAGTGCTGGTGCTGATACTACGGTCATTCTCTGGCAAATTAGTACAGGTGAGTGTGTAGAAACCCTGAAATTGGGACATACAGCAGCAATTCGTTCTCTAGCTTTTACTCCCGATGGCAAGTTATTGGCTAGTGGCGGCGAAGATGAAAAGATTCAGCTTTGGAATATACAAAATTGTAGTCGATGGCGATCGCTTAAACCTGATCGCTTGTATGAACGCATGAATATTAGCGGTACTACAGGCTTGACCGATGCTGAAAAAGCTTCTTTAAAAATGTTGGGTGCTGTTGAATAAACTCTGAGCTTTCAGGTAGTAGGTTTCTCAAAAGTGAATAAATTGATGATGAGATTGTGTGTCTAAAATCCTTCTGAGGATATATGAATACAAGTACATCGTTCTGTTTTCTATTCATTTATTGAGATGAATTTATTGAGCCTTTTCTATTGTAAAAAAAGATATAACTCTCAATAAATAGGGCATCACACTATCCAAAAACAGTAATTTTAGGTATGTAATAGTGTTAATATCTCAAACTAAAAGTCAACAAACATTCGCTCATATTAATTCAATCAAAATAGTATTGATTGGTGAATTTATCAAACACAGAAGTTTTAATGGTGCAAACAAAGCCTTGCCCGTGTTAGCTTCTAGTTTAGTTAATGCTGGATTTAGTCAAGTTGTACAACTAGATTTAGAACGTCTTGATTTAAATATTAATGATGTTTTCAATGAAATTATAAATACTGATTTGATTATATTTGCTGGTTGTCTGACAACTCAATGGCCAGAAATTGACGAGCATAGTAGAAAAATTTTTACAGAACTTCAGAAACATGGCAGGGAAACCGTGCCAATTTTAGTTGGTGGTTATGCAACTAAAAGTGTTGAAGATATTGCCTGCATTACACCTTGGATTACAGCATTTTGTAATGGTGAGGGGGAAGAATCAATTGTAGAAATTGCTCATGCCGTTGCCAGAGGCACTTTCTATGAAGAGATGAAATATTTGCCAGGATTGTGTTTCTTGAATCAAGACGGTAAATTTTACCGCGTCACTTCTGATGATACTAGAAATGTGATATTTCATCGTGCCATTGCACCAAGAGTCAATAATTTTGATGATATTGACCAAAATTTTGGTTTTATTCATATACCACAAGTACATGATATGAATATTTTTAAATCTTCAGATGGAAGACAATTGAAAACAGCCCAACTCTTTACTCAGCGCGGATGTCCTTGGGCATGTTATTTCTGTAATAAAAGTAGCGAAAGTAATAATGTTGTGAGATTAAGTGAAGCCTCTTTTCGCAGGCAATTAAAGCAATTAAAGCAGCGTGGTTATGAAGCAGTTTATCTAGATGTTGATACTTTTACAGTTCACGATAAAGCTGCAAAACGGGAAGCAGAGATTCTCAAAGAAGAAGGATTTGTTTGGGGTTCAAATACTAGAATTGATAAAATTAACTATGAACAGATGCGTTATCTAGTAGAACATAACTGTGTGTATATGTTTTTTGGGGTTGAGCATACGTTACCAGAAGTGTCATTAGCCAGCCACAAATTTAATGGCTCTGTTGGCAGTCAAATTAAGCAAGCATTTGATTATCCAGCCAAGATTGCTAGAGTTTTTCAAGATATGAATAAAGCGGGATTACCTAGTAGTTATTTTTTGATTTTGGGATTACCAAAAGCTCAACTAAACGACGACAAAACTGATATTATCGGTTATGAGCCGACAACTTTTGCAGACGATATCCAGGCAATTCACTTTGGCATCGAAAAGTGCAACCCAGATTTTTTAAATTTCAATGTTCTACGATTTATGCCTGGGAGTATAGCTGCTGATACGGTTGGTGATTGCAGCTATTCCTCTGTACGTCCGTCAGAAAAACGGCCAATTACTGCTGGATACTTCTTACCACGAGCCGTCAAGCATTATGACTACCCCCAATCCCAAGAACACGGTGTTTACCGACTGTGTGAATCAGTTAGCAAATATCAACCTATTACAACTGCTATGAATCCCCAACGGGTTTACGATACTATCTGCTACACTATGCAGTTGATTAATACTAAGATTGATAGAGATGATAAAGCTACAAAGTTGTTTATTGATAGAGACTTACTTGCTTTAGGTTTAGTTAGTCAAGATGAACGGGGAAAATATGCGATCGCACCCCTAGAAGATTTTGCCAATATTTAAGCAGTTGGGCAAAATTAAATTCATTGGTGGAGGGAAGTTTTACAAGTTGTTCGAGCAAATTTACAATTGGGTCAAGCTAGTTTTAGCATCCTGCCACCCATGCAAGATTGGCATAGTAAACAATCCCCACGCCAAACCCGTAATCAACCCAAAAGGCGTAACCAGATAGTTATTAAAACTCCACAAACCGAAAACCTGTGCTGCCAATTCCAAAGGATAAGCCATCATCAGCACACTAGCTAAAGCCACACCACTCCAGCCATACTGGTTTAACCAGTAAAAACCTTTACCACCAGTTACCCCATACAAAAGACGAGTAACTAGCAAACCCGTGACAGTACCATAGCAGCGCATACACACAGCCATAATAAACGGTGGTGCTAAATCTAACCCCATATCTGGTTGCGGACATACGTGATTACCCATAAAATAAATGATGTCCGCAATTCCAGGAAGCAAAGACACTCCAGACGCAGCCAAAAAGGGAGCGATAGGCGGGCCAAAAACCATCCCTACCAACAAGAAATCAGCTATAAAACTGACCCAATTAACCTGCAACTCTTCAGTGAAAGCTACTCTTGTCATCTCCCTTTCTCTGCGCCTCTGCGGTTTATTTTCTTAACCTACCTTATTAACATAAGGACTTGTCAACTTATCCAACTGCTGAATCAACAGACTGAGGAACAAACCTACATCTGTCACCACACCCACCGATTCTACAGAACCGCGATCGCTTAACTTTGTCACCACAGCTGGATTAATATCGACACATACCATTTTCACACCAGCCGGGGTCATATTACCTACCCCAATTGAGTGCAGCATTGATGACAGCATCAAAATCATCTCTGCACCTTCTAGGTGTTTGGCATATTGCTCCTGTGCTTGAATCAAATCCATTTGGGTATCAGGTAAAGGCCCATCATCTCGAATTGAACCCGCAAGCACAAAAGGTATATTATTGTGGACACATTCATACATCACGCCACTTTTAATTGCTCCCGCCTCTACAGCTTTGGGAATGCTGCCATAACGGCGGATACTATTAATTACCTTCAGATGATGGCGATGTCCTCCATGCACGGCGACACCCCGCTTCATGTCTACACCCAAAGAAGTGCCCATGATATTTTGCTCGATATCGTGAACTGCGATCGCATTCCCACCCAGCAACGCCTGTACATATCCTTCCCGAACCAGTTGCGCCAGGTGTTCGCCGCCACCAGTGTGAATTACCACAGGGCCAGCCGTGACAACTACTTTACCACCAGCATCACGGATTTTACGCAATTCCCAAGCCACTTGTTCAACGACTAATTCCACGCGCCGTTCGCTGGAAACTCCTGCCGACATAAAGCTGAATTCTTGGGTGCTGCGGAGTTCCCGCGATTCAGTTTTGCGGATGGTGCGGATACCTAAAACGTCTACAATTACCTGTTCACCAACTTTTAAATCACGTAGTATTTTACACCGAGCAACTAAACTTGTGGGAGTTTGAGTAATGGCGATCGCGCCATCCATCCGTTGATTTTCCACCTTCACCCACTGACCATTAATTCGCACTTCAGTGGGATAAATGGTACTAACGTAGAAATCATCAGGCGCAACCCCATCTTGAATTACTGGCTCTAGTTTGGCGTCTCGCTCATCTTGGGGTAAATCTACAGCACCCAAATCAATCAATCGGGAGATGATTTCTTCCATCACCTCATGGGATGGTGCTGATACCCTCACCTCTGCGGCTGAGGTACTTTGCCGTTGTTCTCCCAAGTTGAAATTTAGGACTTTGAAACTTCCGCCAGCATCTATAATCAAATCCAAAGCGCGGTTAATTAAGCCAGCATCTAGCAAATGTCCTTCCATGCGAATGACGCGGCTTTCTACCGAGACATTGGCATGAATTTCATCCCTAACTGGTTCTGTCACCCGCAAAGTTAAGCATTTAGCTGCACCACCAGCTTTAAGAAATTCCGTAAGTGGTGTTTCCAGCACTTGGAAACCTGCATCCACAAGGCGGGTTTTCAAAGCATCACTCGTCTTGTTCATGATGACGATGCTATCCACATTCACCGCATTACAAGCAAAGTTGACTGCATCAGCCTCTTCAATTGCAATTCGCTTTTCTGGTGCGACTCGCATTTCAATTAAGCGGTTGGAGTAAGAATCAAAAGCGCCGGGATAGTATAGCAAATAGCCATTTGCTAGGGGACAAAAACAGGTATCTAGGTGATAGAAACGTTCATCGATTAATCGCAGGGATAACACCTCAACATCCAGCCATTTAGCTAGATAAGGGTGAGAATCTAATTCCGAGCGGAAACCGTATCCCGCCCATAACCAGCGTCCTTCCCGATCCAGCAGTGCGTCTCCTGCTCCCTCAAAGGGCAAATCTTTGGGAAGTTCATTGACTGTATAACCATTTGCCTCAAACCATTGCTTAAAGAAAGGCTCCTCTCCCTGACGTTCTTTGTGCAAAAAGCGACTGAGGACAACATTATCGCCCAGAACTAAGCCAGCGTTGGCGGTAAAAACCAAATCAGGCCAGCCTTTTTCCGGTGGTACTAAATCTACAATGGCGTGTTGTTTGAGGATTTGATGTAGTCCCTGCCACTGTTCCACGGCGCGATCGCGCGATGATTTGTGAATATTCCCTTCCATCCAAGGATTAATCACATAGTCCACGTCGTAGTGGTCAGGAGGGCACATTAAAAAGCGAATCCGGGAAGTCATAAAAATCTTACAAGCGTTTTATATGCTACAAGCTTACTTTGAATACAGATTTTTGTTCTTCTACAGGTAAAATCTGCTACTAAAGCTTCTATCTTTTGATAGTTGAAGACTTTACAAAGGCTTCATTATCAATTCTATGGTAATAATACCAATTCAAAATTAAGAAAGCCTGATTTACAGCAGTTTTCATGTATTTGAACCACACCTATCGTAGGGGCGCAATGCCTTGCGCCCCTACCCCGTGGTCTATTTACCTGAAAATAGCTGTAATTTAGGTTTTCAAGAAAGTGGGGTAAGTAAAAACACCAGTTTATACTATGCTAATAACAAGCAACTAACCATCATATCGGCAGGTATAGTCAAGCGAACGCTCATTTTCCCAGCGTTCGCTTTTAACTTTTCACCAACACTGGTGGCTTATTGGTAGCAAAAGCCCCCGCAAGTCTTAGTGCAGCAGTGGGGTTTGGGCAAAAAACTCTTCAAACGCAAAGGAAGAGAAGGAAGAAATGCTTAACTCAACTGTATTGTCATATAAATAATTTGCTCCTCCTGCCCCCTGCCTCCCTCAAGCAGTCACTATATAAGACGAATTGATCGCTGCTACACGACCAGCATCTACCAAAGCTTGATACACTATCGCCGCTACCTCAGCGCGTGTAGCATCGCGGGTAGGATTGAGTTGTTTCAGGTTTGGGTAATTGACGATAATTTCCTTGTCTATAGCTTTTGCTACCTCATCCTT
Source organism: Nostoc sp. ChiQUE01b (assembly GCF_034531255.1). Taxonomy (NCBI): domain Bacteria; kingdom Bacillati; phylum Cyanobacteriota; class Cyanophyceae; order Nostocales; family Nostocaceae; genus Nostoc; species Nostoc sp. ChiQUE01b. The sequence continues at coordinate 111,719 of NZ_JAVRBM010000022.1, forward strand.
GGCATATTCAGGAATCTTAGCTTGGTCATCGAAAACTTTGATAGTTGCCGTACCATCACTTGATAACCCCAGTCCATTTACCAGAGAGACAATCACTTGCACGCGCTGGATATTTTTGTTGGGACTAAAAGTATTGTCGGGAAAACCAGAGAGAAATAAACCCTGATATGCCTGCTGAATTACCTTGGATGCCCAGAAATCTGCTGGTACATCTTTAAATTTGATTGCTGCACGGCTTGGTGGTGGGTTAAAAGCTTTTACTAGTATTGCCGCGTATTGTGCCCGTGTCATTGTCGCATCGGGTTTAAATGTGCGATCGGGAAAACCATTAACTATCCCCAATTTGACTAATTCCCGAATAAACCCACCTGCCCAATGATTCGCAATATCGGTTAATTCAATACTTGGTGTTGGCGTTGGAGTTGGAATTGGCGTTGGCGTTGGCGTTGGAGTTGGAATTGGCGTTGGCGTTGGCGTTGGAGTTGGAATTGGCG
>NZ_JAVRBM010000022.1:112312-114054 GCF_034531255.1 Nostoc sp. ChiQUE01b
TTGGCGTTGGCGTTGGCGTTGGCGTTGGCGTTGGAGTTGGCGTTGGAGTTGGAGTTGGAGTTGGAGTTGGCGTTGGAACCGAACTATTTGCAAACTCTATGTTTCCGGCGACTTTAGACGCATCTATTTTATTTCCTAGAGAAATCAGCTTGTTGGAACTGACATTTTGCAAATCAAATTTACCGTTATTCCGTAGAGTATTGCCCCCCGGATTATTGATACTGCCGATATCTGGTAGAGCAGTTCCAATGACTGTGATACCATCATCAGTGTTATTTTCACTGACATTATTACGCAATACGGGACGGGCACTACCAGAGATGACAATCCCAGAACGGTTTTCATAAATTCTGTTATCTCGAAGGATGGGTGATGCAGTATCACTAATGGCAATGCCAAAACCTGTTTTGAAGTAGGTATTATTTTCAATTTGACCTTTAGAATTTTTAGCGATCGCAATTCCATTGGCTGCATTATCACTGAAAACATTACCTAAAATCACAGGATTAGCATCGCCTGTAGCAAATACTCCCTCCCGCTTATTGTTGATGAAGGTGCTATTAGCAACAGTAGGGGCAGTTGATTCAATCCAGACACCACTACCACGGCTAGCCAAATTTGTTACAGTCACTCCCCGCAGTTCAGCTTTATCTAGCAGCACAAAAGTGACATTCTGACCAGCAAAAGTACGGCTCAGATAGCTACCACTTCCTTCAATCAAAATGCCATTGCCTTTATTGGTTTCATTACCCACAACTGTTACACCAGATGGAATCGTTAACGGAAAGACTTCACCGCTAGCAACATTGTAATTACCATTTGCTAGTTGAATCTTGGTATCAACAGTAGCTACCTTAAGGGCTTTAGTAATAGTTTTGAAGGGGGCTTGTTGGCTACCTGGATTGGCATCGCTGCCTGTTACTGAATTTACGTAAAAAGTTTGAGCCATATTTATACTTTCATAAAATACATGCCTATCCTAGCGCTAACCATGAAGGTGGGTAGCGCTTGATGCATTAAGTAAGTTTAAGTACTTCTTACTACAAAGTTAAAAAATTATGCAAATGCTTTTGGATTTCACTAGTGGTCTATCGCATTAATTATGATGGGTTATAATCAAAAATGGAACTGGGAACGTTTGCAAATCATAGTATAAGTAAGTCGGCATAAAAAAACCAAACTATGTGAAGATAAGTAAATACGTAGAATATATCTACTAAGGTCACTCGTATATGGGCGCTCGTTTAAGGGTATTCCTAACTCGTGAGCCAGACCGCGGCTTGCTAAAACTTAGAACTGCGGATGTGCCACAGAAAGTGAAAGACAGAGCAGAAGTCATCAGATTGAATGCACATGGCTGGTACGTAGAAAAAATAGCAGTTCATTTTAATTGGACTCCACAAACAGTTAGAGAAGTCTTACATAAATGGCAGAAGTTGGGAGTGGAAGGGCTTTGGGAATTACCTGGTCGAGGGGTAAAACCAAAGTTGAGTGAAGTTGACATCATATTTTTGGAAGAATGCCTTAAAAAAGAGCCACGTACTTACAACAGTCTCCAACTCACCGAAAAATTAAAACGCGTAGGCGCAGCCCGCCACAGGCATCGCAGGCATCGCTCCATTAAAATGAGTCCTGACAGATTAAGACGGGTACTCAAAAAAAGGGGGTCATTTGGAAAGGAGCTTTTGATGTGTCACAAAGGAAAACAAGACGCTGTAGTAAGGGTTTGTAAGCAAGCAGAC